>NZ_JAJSLU010000026.1:0-7829 GCF_023063025.1 Pseudomonas sp. YL2
TGCTCGCGAAGGCGGCCTGACAGCCGACCAATCTCCAACTGCCTGCACCCAATCCCACTGTGGGAGCTGGCCTGCCAGCGAAGGCGGCCTGACAGCCGACCAATCTCCAACTGCCTGCACCCAATCCCACTGTGGGAGCTGGCCTGCCAGCGAAGGCGGCCTGACAGCCGACCAATCTCCAACTGCCTGCACCCAATCCCACTGTGGGAGCGAGCCTGCTCGCGAAGGCGGCCTGACAGCCGACCAATCTCTAACTGCCTGCACCCAATCTCTCTGTGGGAGCTGGCCTGCCAGTGATGGTGACCTCCCAGCCGACCAATCTCCAACTGCCTGCACTCAATCCAACTGTGGGAGCTGGCTTGCCAGCGATGGCGGCCTGACAGCCGACCAATCTCTAACAGGCTGCACACGGTCAAATGTGGGAGCGAGCCTGCTCGCGAAGGCGCCCCCACTGTCACTTCATCTCTACTTGCCCGCCCCGGCACTGGCATACAAATAATCCGTCGCCAAAGACGCCATCGTCCTCACCCCAACCACCAGCGCCGACTCATCCACAAAGAATCCCGGATTGTGATTCGGCGCCGCCTTGCTCATGTCCTGATCCCGTGGCGTCACCCCGAGAAACACAAACAGCCCGGGCACTTTCTTGGCAAAGAACGAGAAGTCTTCCGCGCCGCCCACCAGCGGCGCATTGACCACGTCATCCTTGGCGGCCCACTTCAACGTCGGCAGCATTTTTTCCGTCAGTGCCGGGTTGTTGATCGTGGGGTCGTATTTTTCGATGATGGTGACGTCGGCTTTCGCGCCGCCGCTTTCGGCGATTTTCTCGATGGTCTGACGCACGTCGGCGTGGAGTTTCTGGCGGATGCCGTAGTCGTAGGAGCGGATGGTGCCGCTCATGTCCACGGATTCGGGAATGATGTTGTAGCGGGTGCCGCCGTTGATGGTGCCGATGCTGACCACCGACGGGTAGGACGAAATGTCGGTGCGGCGGCTGACCACGGTTTGCAGGCCGACGATGGTTTGTGCGCCGACGGTGATCGGGTCGATGCCGTCCCACGGGCGGCCGGCGTGGGTCTGTTTGCCGAGGATTTTGATGCGCAGGTCGTCGGAGCTGGCCAGAGTGGCGCCGGGGCGGTAGGCGATCTGGCCGGCGGGGACGCCGGCCCAGACGTGGAGGCCGAAGACAGCGTCGGGTTTGGGGGATTTCATCACGCCTTCCTGCACCATCATTTTCGCGCCCCAGGTGTTTTTGCCGTCGGGGATGAAGTCGCTCGGGCCTTCTTCGGCGGGCTGGAAGTAGAAGACCACGGTGCCGGGCAGGGTGTCGCGCAGGCCAGTGAGAATTTTCGCCGTGCTCAGCAGGATCGCGGTGTGGGCGTCGTGGCCGCAGGCGTGCATCACGTCGACTTCTTTGTCCAGATAAGTGCCTTTGGCTTTCGAGGCGAAGGGCAGGTCGGCGACTTCCTTGACTGGCAACGCGTCCATGTCGGCGCGCAAGGCCACGGTCGGGCCGGGCAGGGCGCCCTTGAGGATGGCGACCACGCCGGTGCGGGCGACGTTGGTTTTGACTTCCAGGCCCATGGCCTTCAGTTGTCTGGCGACCAGTTCCGCGGTGCGTTTCTCGGTGTTGCCCAGTTCCGGATGCGCGTGGATGTCGCGGCGGGTTTCCAGCAGTTGCGGTTCAAGTGCCTTGGCTTGCGCGGCGATCTGTTCGCGGGTGCTGTCCAGGGTGGCGGCGCTGGCGGTGCCGGCCAGCAGAGTGAGCAGAACGGACTGGGCGATACGTGTCAGCTGCATCGGGTGTCTCCATGGTTATTGTTTTTCTGGCTTCCCTGCCTGTGACCCGAGTGTCTGCGCGAAGTGCTATTCCTTCGGCTGGCCACCGCCGGCAGTGATGACCTGCACGCTCATGCGTGGCGTCGCCAGATCGAGGCCGGCTTCGTCCATATGGCGCTTGAGCGACAGGTTGAACGCTCGGGAAACTTCCCATTGTTTGATCGGCGCAGTCTTGAACCGGGCGCGCAGAATCGCGCTGCCGGATTCGAAACTTTCCACGCCCTGAATCTCCAGCGGCGACCAGATGTTCCGCCGTTGCAGTGGGTCGGTACGCATTTTCTGGCCGACTTCGCGCATCAGTTTGATCGCGTCGTCGATTTCCATGTTGTACGGCACCGCGACGCGGAAGATCGCGTAGCCGAATTCCCGGGAGTAGTTCTTGATGCTTTTGATTTCGCTGAACGGGATGGTGTGGACGATGCCGTCGATGTCGCGCAGGCGCACGGTGCGGATGGTCAGGCCTTCGACAGTGCCGAGGTGGCCGCCGACGTCGACGTAGTCATCAATGGCCAGCGAGTCTTCGATGATGATGAACAGGCCGGTGATCAGGTCCGCCACCAGCGACTGCGCACCGAAACCGATGGCCAGACCGATCACGCCGGCACCGGCCAGCAGTGGCGTGACGTTCATGCCCATGTTCGCCAGGGCGACGATCAGCGCGATGATGAAAATCGCCACGAACAGCACGTTGCGGATCAGCGGCATCATCGTCTGCGCGCGGGCATTGGCCAGGCCTTTGCGCGAGCGGGTGAGGGCGTGGTGCACGGCGGTGTCGGCGAGGATCCAGATCAGCCAGGAGAAAATCAGCGTGCCGATCAGGCTGAACAGTTTGACGCTGACGTCATGCCCTTCGCCCTCGGCAAAGCCGATCAGCGACTTGCCCCACACGCGCAGGCCGAGCTCGATGAAGATCAGCCACACCAGCAGGTGGGCGAGGGTGTAGAAGAAGCTTTTCAGGCGCTCCGAGTACAACGCATGGCGCTTCGGCCCGCGTTGCGGTTTGAGTGAATGACGGCGCACGAGGCCGTTGATCACCATGCACATCACCAGCAGCACCGTGCAGATCAGTGACTGGCGCAGGGCGGTGCTGGTATCGCCGGCGGAGACGAAGGTGGCGAACAGCGAGATCCCGACCAGCACCAGCGCCGGCACGTACCAGAAGGTGCCGAGGATATCGATGGTGTCGCTGAGGGCGCGGCGGGTCAGGCGGCGGGACAACGGCTGGTTGCGGATCAGGTGCGCGATCGGCCGGCGGAAACGCAGGATGAACAACCCGGTGAACAGCGCCGCGAGCACGTTGGTGATGGTCGCGGTGGTGTGCGCCAGGTGCACGCCGAGGCCTTCGACCAGGCGCGGGTCACTCAGCGCTTCACCGAATGCGGCGAAGCTGCCGATCAGCCACAACGGACGGAAGGCCTGATGCCGCAGGATGTACAACGCCCGGTGCCGGTGCGGTCCGTCGAGCAGCGAGAAGGCGATCACGCAGATTGCCGAGAAACAGGTGCCGACCACCAGCGCATAAGCCAGCACCATCGCCAGGCTTTTACCCAATGACGACGGCAGCGCGTAGCTCATGTAAACGGTGATGACCAATGCAATCAACCACGGCCCGAGCTTGCGCAGGGCGAAGCGCAGCATGTCGAGGGCCTTGGGATGCTGCGGCAGTTCTTCGGTCAGGCCGAAGCGCATGCGCACCCGGTGACCGAGCCAGATTAGCGCGGCGGCGAGCAGGCTCCAGACCATCAGGATCACCGCGAAGCCGAAGATGATCGGCAGCCATTCGCTGGCCGGCAACATCAATGCCTTCAACTCATCCTTGGCCAGATTGAACTCGTCGGACCAGCGGGTCAGCGGGCTGTCGTCACCGGAGAACTGCTTCTCGAAACTGGCCAGGGTGCCGCCGATCAAGCCCAGCACACCTTCTTCCGGTGAGGCCTGGGCTTTCTTGGTGGCGTCGCGCAGCTTTTTCAGATCGCTGAGCAATTGCGCGCGTTGCTTGTCGTTTTCCAGCGACTTGATGACTTCATCCAGCGACTGGCCCAGCGGCTCTTGCGCCTCCGGCTGCGTCTTGGTGGTGTTGAGCAGGCCCGGCAACCCGACCGCCTGGGCAGGGGCCAGCGGCAGCAGCGTCATCAGGCAGACAAGGAACAGGCAGGGCAGAGCAAACAGACGAGCGAACACTAGGCGGTCAACCTCGCAAAGGGGCGAATTGAGCGAGTGTACGAGGCAGCCAGAATCAATGCGAGCCGGGCGCGGATTTATTCGTTGAGTTTGGCGAGGATCTTGTAGACCACGGTCGCCAGGATCATCAGCATGCCGACCCACATGGCAAACACACCGGCGTTCTTGTCGCGGAAGTTGAAGCCGATCGCCAGCAGGATCATCCCGGACAGAATCGGAATGAGCATGGCGTGGAAGGAGGACATCGAAATCATGGTGACTGCCTTGTCGAAGGGGATGATTTAAGTCTAGGTCGCTTTCTGCAGCGAGGAGTGATGTGTATCAGGAATGATTCGGTTCTACGATGAATCTTTGTTGTCTGCACGAGCGCTTTCGCGAGCAAGCCCGCTCCCACAGGTTGAAATGCATTCCAATGTGGGAGCGGGCTTGCTCGCGAAGCTTTTCAGCTTTTAAGGCAACTCGCGGCTGGCGTAGAACGCGCTCAGCACTTTGACGAGGTGCGCCAGATCGTGGCTGCCGCACAGTTCGCGGATCGAGTGCATGGCGAAGGTCGGCAGGCCGATGTCGACGGTGCGCACGCCCAGGTGGCTGGCGGTGATCGGGCCGATGGTCGAGCCGCAGCCCATGTCGCTGCGCACCACGAAGCTCTGCACCGGTACTTCTTCGGCCATGCACAGATGGCGGAAGAACCCGGCGGTTTCGCTGTTGGTGGCGTAGCGCTGGTTGCTGTTGACCTTGATCACCGGGCCGGCGTTGAGTTTCGGGCCGTGGTTGGCGTCGTGCTTCTCGGCGTAATTGGGGTGCACGCCGTGGGCATTGTCGGCCGAGACCAGCAGCGATTTCTGGATGGTGCGGACGAACTCGTCACCTTCCGGCAGCAGGCGGCGCAGGGTCTGTTCGAGCATCGGGCCATCGGCACCGCACGCCGAGCAGGAGCCGACTTCCTCGTGGTCGTTGCACACCAGCACGCAGGTTTCTTCGGTGTCGGCAGTGAGCAGGGCTTGCAGGCCGGCGTAGCACGACAGCAGGTTGTCGAGGCGCGCACCGGCGATGAAGTCGCCATGCAGGCCGATGACCGCCGCGCTCTGGGTGTCGTAGAAGCTCAGTTCGTAATCCAGCACCACATCGGCGTTCAGGCCATGTTCGCGGGCCAGTTGATCAGTCAGTACGGCGCGGAAGTCGACGCGTTCGTCGCCGGCGAATTGCGCGAGGATCGGCGGCAGCTCGGTCTGCGCGTTGATCGCCCAGCCCTGATTGGCTTCACGGTTCAGGTGAATCGCCAGGTTGGGAATGATCGCGATCGGCGCCTTGAAGTCGATCAACTGACTTTCGACCTTGCCGTCGCGACGGAAGGTGACGCGGCCGGCCAGCGACAGGTCGCGGTCGAACCACGGCGCCAGCAGTGCGCCGCCGTAGACTTCAACGCCCAGTTGCCAGAAGCCCTGACGTTGCAGTTCCGGTTGCGGCTTGACCCGCAGGCACGGGCTGTCGGTGTGAGCGCCGACCAGGCGGATGCCGTCGTGCAGTGGCGAGTTGCGGCCCATTTTGATCGCGACGATCGAGGAGTCGTTACGGGTGACGTAGTAGCGGCCGTTGGCCTCGGTGGTCCACGGCTCGCGCTCGTCGAGGCGCACGTAACCGGCGGCCTCCAGACGCTGAACAAGGCTGGCGGTGGCGTGGAACGGGGTAGGGGAGGCCTTGAGGAAGTCGATCAGGCCTTGGTTCAACTCTTCGCGCATAAGAAGCTCCAGACAGCAATGGGCGCGAGTTTAACGCATCGGCCCGGGAATTGAATCCGGGCAGGATCGGGGCGGAAGCGGGCTTGCTCGCGAAAGCGGTGGGTCAGATGCAGATTTTTGGATGACACACCCCTTTCGCGAGCAAGCCCGCTCCCACAGGGGATGGTGTGGATCAGCGGGCGGCTACGCGTTTTTTCAAGTAGTTCATGATGACTTTTTCATCTTCCGGTTTATCCGGACGCGGCAGCTGTTGCGGCCAGGACTTCTGGCTCAGCAGTTTTTTCTGCTGGCTCTCGTCCCAACGCAGAATTTCCCGCGAGGCGCATTCCCACCATTCGTGTCGGCAAACGCTGTAGTACGGATCTTCCGGCGCGGCGCTGCCGTACAGCAGATCACGACCGACCTTGCGCAGGGCACCTTTCTGGTGGCGCAGCTTCCATTTGATTTTCAATCGGCGCCAGGCCGAGGGGAACGGCTTGACCCGTGGCACATCGCTGCACAGATCCACCAGGCGCTGGCTGAACTGCTCGCCGTGCTGGGAGAAGAAGTACGTCTGCATCGCGTGGAAGAAACGTTTTTCCGCGAAGTAGTGGTAGACGTGTTTGCGCGCTTCCACCACCTGACGCTCGCGCATGGCATACGACAGGGCGATCTGTTCGATGGTGTGGATTTCGAAGCCGCCGAGTGTCCACTGATCAATCAGGCGGATCGACTCTTCGAACAGCGCTGAGTCGCTGTCGGTCACGCCGCACAAGCCGCTGTTGTAGAGCTTGAAACCGTTATCCGGCGTCACGCCGTGGCTGCGCAGGTCGCGACCGAGTTTTTGATAGTCGGGACGCTGGTGCACATCTTTCCAGTCGTACTCGAAGCGATCCATCACCGAGCGATTCGGCTCGATGAATTTGAACAGTTGGCTCGGCTGGCGGGTGAACAGGGTGTCGGTGTCGACGAACAGGGTTTTTTCCGCCCACTGCATGCCCGCGGCGATGGCGCAGGCCTTGCGGCGATGGTGATAGCCGTGGGTGCCTTGCCAGCGGGTCAGGGTCGCTTCATCCAGCAACACCGTGTCGACCGGCCAGCCCGCATAGTCATCGGGGCGATCGGTGAGAATGCGGATCGCCGGAAGCTCGCCGTTTTTAGCCTGGGACAGCGCGGTCAGGATGCTGAACTTGGCTTCGCGCCGGTACACATCCTGATTGCCGTAAACCAGGTAAAGCAGTTGATGACGAGCTTTCGTGAGGGGGGTTACCAGGGAATCAATACAACTCATCCGAAAACAGAATCCTTGTCCAAAAGAAAACAGCGCCGCCACTCAGGCAGCGCTTAAAACGGTGCCGGGCATTCGAAGCGCAAACGCTCGCCGGTTTGCGGGTGGGTGAAGCTCAGCATGCTGGCGTGCAGGCACAGACGCGGCCAGGCCGCCAAGGCCTGCTCATGGGCGTACAGCCCGTCGCCCAGCAGCGGGTGACCGATGGACAGCATGTGCACACGCAACTGGTGCGAGCGCCCGGTGATCGGCGTCAGCTCGACGCGGCACCAGTCGCCGCAACGTTCCAGTACGCGCCAGAAGGTCAGCGCATGCTTGCCGAATTCGTGGTCGACCACGTGCCGCGGTTTGGTCGGCGGATCGTAGCGCAGCGGCAGGTCGATGCTGCCGCTGTCCAGCTCCGGCTGACCCCAGCAGAGCGCAGTGTAGGCTTTCTCTGTTTCACGATCGTGAAACTGCCGCGACAGTTCGCGGTGAGTATCCGCGTCACGGGCCAGCAGAATGATGCCGGAGGTTTCCCAGTCCAGGCGATGGACGATGCGCGCTTCCGGGTAGCCGTTTTCCTGCAGGCGGGTGATCAGGCAGTCCTTGTTGTCGTCGGCGCGACCGGGCACCGAGAGCAGCAACGTCGGTTTGTCGACCACCAGTACGGCGGCGTCCTGATGGATGATGCGGATGTTGGACAACGGCATTAAAACAGCCTCGTAACAAATGCCAACGGGGGGGGGAGGGGGCGCCTGCGCGGGGGGGGGGCGGCCCCGGCGGCGGCCCGGCCGGGCGCCGCCCCCCCCCGGGGGGGGGCG
>NZ_JAJSLU010000026.1:7839-62716 GCF_023063025.1 Pseudomonas sp. YL2
ACTCAAGCAGCCTCCAAACCAAGCGCGGCGGGGCCCGTGCCGCCTCCGGGGGGGGGGTGGGCCTGGTCCCCCCCGTCGTTCCTGCCGGATCGACCCAGCGATCGGGCAGGGTGATGTTGAGTTCCAGAATCGAGCAACTGCCCTGGCTTTCCAGTGCAACATGTACGTCGTCGTTGCCGATGTTGACGTACTTGCGGATCACGTCGACCAGTTCCTTCTGCAAGGCTGGCAGGTAATCCGGCGTGCTGCGCTGGCCGCGCTCATGCGCCACGATGATCTGTAGACGCTCTTTCGCTACCGAGGCGGTACTTGGCTTTTTGTTGGCACGAAAGAAGTCAAAAAGGTTCATTACCTACCTCCAAACAGGCGCTCGAAGAATCCCTTCTTCGTAACATCGAGGAAACGATGTTCTTTTTCTTTGCCCAGCAGACGATCAACGGCATCGCTGTACGCCTGACCGGCATCGCTCTGGTCGTCGAGAATCACTGGAACGCCCGAGTTGGAAGCCTTCAGGACCGCCTGCGACTCAGGGATGACGCCCAGCAGGGTCACGGCCAGAATTTCCTTCACGTCTTCGACGCCCAGCATTTCGCCATCGCTGACGCGCTGCGGGTTGTAACGGGTCAGCAGAAGGTGTTCCTTGATCGGCTCTTCGCCGAGTTCGGCACGACGCGATTTGCTGGCCAGCAGGCCGAGCATGCGGTCGGAGTCACGTACCGAGGACACTTCCGGGTTGGTCACGATGATCGCTTCGTCGGCGAAATACATGGCCAGGTGCGCACCTTTCTCGATGCCCGCCGGGGAGTCGCAGACCACGAAGTCGAAGTCTTCCTTCAACTGCATCAGGACTTTTTCCACGCCTTCCTGGGTCAGCGCGTCTTTGTCGCGGGTCTGGCTGGCGGCCAGCACGTAGAGGTTTTCCAGGCGCTTGTCTTTGATCAGGGCCTGCTGCAGGTTGGCTTCGCCGTTGACCACGTTGACGAAGTCGTACACCACGCGACGCTCGCAACCCATGATCAGGTCGAGGTTACGCAGGCCCACGTCGAAGTCGACGATCACTGTTTTGTGGCCGCGCAGAGCGAGGCCGGTACCGATAGCGGCGCTGGTGGTGGTCTTACCCACACCACCCTTGCCGGATGTAACCACGAGAATCTTGGCCAAGGTGTTTCACCCCTAAGGAAGAAGGACTTTTTAGCCCCTGAAAAACATCTCTTGAAAACTACTGCAGTCGGACAGCCTTGGCTGGAATTCGGCGCAAGTCGCACTTGCCGGGGGCAAACGCTGCTTGTTCCTTTTTCCTACTTCGTTTGAGCCGTTTTCGCTACGTTTTAGAGATGCTTGGAAAATGCGGCAGTATCCGTTAAAGCCGAATGATGTTCAACACGTCGGCCGACAGGCTGACCTGGACGCCGGAGCCCCACAGTGGATCGCGGCGCAAATCTTCGGAAACCTTGTAATGCCCGGCGATGGAGATCAGTTCAGCGCTCAATTGCTGACAGAAAATCCGGGCCTTGGTGTCGCCTTTGACGCCGGCCAGTGCGCGACCGCGCATCGGGCCGTATACATGGATGTTGCCATCGGCCAGAAGTTCCGCCCCCGGACTGACCGAGGACACCACCACCAGATCGCCACCCTGGGCATATATCTGTTGGCCACCACGTACTGGCGTGGTGATGACGCGGGTCGGTTTGACCGTTGGCTCCGGCGGCTTTTCCGGCTTCTTTTTGACTTCCGGTTCCGGCGCTTCCAGCGGTCGCTCGCGGGCGCCGGACGGCGGCAGCACCGGGATGTCGATGGCGATGGCGGCAGCGATGTCTTCGATACGGCTGGCGCGGATCGCCAGGGTGCGCAGACCATGCTGGCGGCATACGCGCATCAGGCCGGGCAGATCCACCGCGCCTTCGCCGGGCGGCAGTTTGTCCAGCGCCAGGACCAGCGGTGCATTGCTGAAGAAATTCGGCGCCTGGGCGACTTTGGCGGCCAGTTGCCGATCAAGGCTGTCGAGGTCGTTGCGGGACAGTTCCAGCACCGTGATGGCCAGCATGCTGCCCTTCAACTGGAACACGGGATCTCGGTCTGGCGATTCGTTTTGGCTCATATCGGCATACAACGGCTTGTCACTAAAAGTGCCGAGACTTATAACGAGAACGCCCGCGAGCCGCAAGCCGGGTCGAACGATGTAGAATGCGCGGCCACTGAATTTACGGAAGCTTTAATGGATCGCCCGCGTTTTCGAAGAGCCTTTCTTTCTCCCCGCTTCTGGCCGCTCTGGTGCGGTCTGGGGCTGTTGTGGCTGGTCGTGCATTTGCCATATGCGGTTTTACTGACGATCGGTCGTGTTTTGGGCGCATTGATGTATCGCGTGGCCGGCGACCGGCGGCGCATCGCCAAGCGCAATCTCGAGCTGTGCTTCCCGGAAAAATCCGCCGCCGAGCGCAAACGCTTGCTCAAGGAAAACTTCGCCTCCACCGGCATCGCTTTTTTTGAAATGGCGATGAGTTGGTGGTGGTCCCGTGAGCGTCTGGCCAAACTGGCGCATGTCGAAGGCCTGGAGCATCTGCAAAAGGCCCAGCGCGAAGGCAAGGGCGTGATCCTCATGGCCGCGCACTTCACCACCCTGGAAATCGGCGCCGCGTTGCTCGGCCAGCAGCACACCATCGATGGCATGTACCGCGAGCACAAAAACCCGTTATTCGACTTCGTCCAGCGTCGGGGCCGTGAGCGGCACAATCTCGATTCGCTGGCGGTGGAGCGTGACGACGTGCGTGGCATGCTCAAGCTGCTGCGTTCGGGCCGGGCGATCTGGTACGCACCGGATCAGGACTACGGCGCCAAGCAAAGCATCTTCGTGCCGCTGTTCGGCATTCAGGCGGCGACCGTGACCGCGACCACCAAGTTTGCCCGTCTGGGCAAGGCGCTGGTGGTGCCGTTCACTCAGGAGCGTCTGGCGGATGGCAGCGGTTACCGGCTGGTGATCCATCCGCCGCTGGAAGACTTCCCGGGTGAAACCGAAGAGGCCGACTGCATCCGCATCAACCAGTGGGTGGAAAGTGCGCTGCGTGCCTGCCCTGAGCAATACTTGTGGGCGCATCGCCGCTTCAAGAGCCGTCCACCGGGCGAGCCGAAGCTTTACCCGAAACGGCGCGGCTGATTCACTTACCCTTTCAAGCACCATGGAGCGTTGCGATGAGCCCAGCGGAACCGGTCACAGGTTTGATTCTTTCCGGCGGCGGGGCTCGGGCGGCGTATCAGGTGGGGGTGCTGGCGGCGATTGCCGAATTGCTGCCGCTGGGCGCGGACAATCCGTTTCCGGTGATCGTCGGCACTTCGGCCGGGGCGATCAATGCGGTCAGCCTGGCCAGTGGTGCCACCGATTTTCGCGCCGCCATCGAACGCCTTACGCTGTTCTGGCAGGGCTTTCGCAGCCATCGGGTGTTGCGCAGTGACTGGCCGGGGGTGATCCGTCAAGCCAGCCGCTTTGTCAGTCACAGCCTGCTCGGCATCGGTCGGCAACTGCCGGTGGCGCTGCTCAACAGTTCGCCGCTGCGCGACCTGCTCAATGAAAAACTGCACATGCCCGGTATCGCCGAATCCATCGCGCGCAAGCAATTGCATGCGGTGGCGGTGACCGCGTTCGGCTACGAATCGGGGCAGGCGGTGACCTTCTATCAGGGCGGCGGCACGATCGATGCGTGGTTGCGCCATCGGCGGATCGGCGTGCCGGCGCAATTGTCGGTGGATCACCTGCTGGCCAGTTCGGCGATCCCGTTGCTGTTTGCCCCGGTGAAAATCGGTGAGGAATATTTCGGCGACGGCGCGGTACGCCAGTCGGCGCCGATCAGCCCGGCGCTGCACCTGGGTGCGAGTCGGGTGCTGGTGGTGGGCGTCAGCGGCAACCCGCGCGGGTTTGATCCGCAGCAGCCGCTGGAGCGCGCCTATACCGGTCAGCAGCCAACGCTGGCGCAGATTGGCGGACACATGCTCAACAGCACGTTCATTGACAGTCTGGAGAGCGACATCGAGTTGCTGCAGCGTCTGAACCAGTTCAGCCACCTGATGCCCGAGGGCGTGCCGACTCGTGAGTTGGGCGTGTCGCCAGTGGAAGTGCTGGTGATTGCGCCGAGTCAGCCGATCGATGAAATCGCAGCGCGACATCGCCAGGAATTGCCGGCGGCGTTGCGTCTGTTTTTGCGTGGGCCGGGGGCGACCAAGACCAGTGGGGCAGGGGTGCTGAGTTATCTGCTGTTCGAGGCGGGGTATTGCAGCGAGCTGATCGACCTGGGACGGCGCGATGCGTTGGCCAAGCGTGAGGAGCTGTGCCGGTTTCTCGGGATCACCGAGGCGCTCGTTCCGGCCTGATATTTGTGCTGAAGCCATTCGCGAGCAAGCCCGCTCCCACACTGGTTCTGTGTCGGTCACAAAAACAGTGGGGGGGCGGGGTTGCTCGCGGAGGCGTCCTTGCAGACGCCCGCGATACCAAGATCAGAAGGGGAACTTCACCAGGAAACTGGTCACGTTCTGATTGGTGGTGAACGCACGGGTGTCGTCGATCCCGTACTTGTCTTTCCAGTAGTCGTATTCAACACCGACATACAGCTGCTTCTCGCCGAAATTCAGCGCCTTGCCCAGGTCGTATTTGACCTGTGGGTTGAAGTGCAGGTTGGCGTGGTACTCGCCTTTGCTGTTGACGTCGTTGTCGACCACCCAGTCCATGAAACCGTCGATCAGGATGTTCGAGTCGCCAACCGGAATGGTGTAGGACCAGACCGGGGTGATCTGCCAGACGTTGTCACCGGCGCGCGAGCCTTCGGTGTGGCGCTGGTAGAAGTTCAGCTGGAAGTAGTCGAAGCCTGGAATCGCCAGGTCAAAACCCGGGCCGATCAGGTACGACTCGACGTCGCCTTCACCGAACTCGTAAGTCATCGCCAGCAGCACATCCTTGACCGGGCCGAATTCGATCTTCTGGTCGAGGATCTTGCCCAGCGACAGGCGTGGGCTGAATTCGCCATAGTAAGTGTTGTTGCCGACGCCGCCATCCGGCTTGCCGTTGTAGAAGATCTTGTCGACGAACAGGAAGTTGTCCCCGTACTTCCAGGCATCGGCGTGCTCGAAGGTGACGGTCTGCTGGATCGCCGGGTTGACCTTGAAGTCTTTGCCGTAGAGGTAGGTCAGGCTGTTGTTCTGCCATTGCAGCAGGCCGTCGGCCATGGCCTCGCCGCCGGCCAGCATCGATCCCGCGAGCATCAGGCTGGTGCACATACGTTTCATTCGGTTGCTCCCAAAGTAGGTGTTCCACGTTTATTTTTTTAAGATCGGCGCTCTGGTGTGGCGCCTTTTTTCGTCGCTGCAAAAGTCATCCGATCGGTCAGCTTCGCTGGTGATAGCAAGAGCTGGGCCAACGCTTTCGAAAAGCAAAAAAACGCCCGTTCGGCTGCTGAAAAACAGTCGATTGCGCGTGTTTTCGGGATGCCTCGGTACTGACCGGGGCCGGGATAAGTTGGCTTGTCGGTCAGGAATTAAATCCGGGCTTTTTTTTAGACCGAATTCAAGAGGCCGCGGAGAATACTGACTCCTCGGCCAGCTCTCAAGTGCCCCGCAACAGAGCACCGACGACAGGTATGGGGCACGGTTGCGGGCCATCTCAGAAGTGCACCTTCACCAGCAGGCTGGCGGTGTTCTGGTTGGTGTCGAGGTTGTGGCTGCTTTCGACGCCGTATTTGTTCTTCCAGTAGCTGTATTCGGTGCCGACATACAGCTGCTTGTGGCTCCAGCCGAGGGCTTTGCCGAGGTCGTATTTGATCTGTGGATTGATGTGCAGGTTGGCGTGGTAGGTGCCGCGCGAGTTCTGATCGTTGTCGACCACCCAGTCCAGATAGCCGTCGATCAACAGGTCGGAATTGCCCAGCGGCACGCTGTACGACCAGCCCGGGGTGATCTGCCAGACGCCGTCCCCGGGGCGCGGGCCTTCGGTCTGGCGGCGGAAGATGTTCAGGGTCACGTAGTTGAAACCGGGCACTTTCAGGTCGAAGCCGGGGCCGATCAGATAGGCCTCGCTGTCGCCTTCGCCGTACTCGTAGGTCATCGCCAGCAGCACGTCCTTGATCGGGCCGAACTCGATTTTCCGGTCGAAGATCTTGCCGAACGAGAAGCGCGGGGTGAATTCGCCGTAGAAGGTGTGCGGGCCTTTGTTGCGGTCTTCCTGACCGTTGTAGAAAATCTTGTCGACGAACAGGAAGTTGTCGCCGTACTTCCACTTGTCGGCGTGCTCGAACGTCACCGTCTGCTGGATCGACGGGTTGATCGCGAAGTTCTTGCCGTACAGGTAGCTCAGGCTGTTGGTCTGCCACAGCAGTAAATCGCCGGCCATGGCCTGACTCGCGGCCAGCAGGCCGCCACTCAACAGAACGCTGGTTTGCGTGCGAATCATCGGTTGCTCCCTCTTGTTTTTATTGTTGAGGCAGGGTGTTGCACAGTCCCTGTGGGAGCGGGCTTGCTCGCGAATGGGGCGTGTCAGTCGATACAAATGTTGAATGACATACCGCTTTCGCGAGCAAGCCCGCTCCCACAGGTTTTGTAGTGATTCCGTTAATGCTGATGTGCGTGGCAGTCGTTGATCGCTGTGCGTTCAGCGCCGCCGAGGATGTTGAACAGCAGGTTCAACGTCAGCGCGCTGAGGGTGGCCATGGCAATGCCGCTGTGGGTGATCGGGCTCATCCACAGCGGCAGATGCGCAAAGAACTCCGGACGCACCACCGGGATCAGGCCCATGCCGATGCTCACCGCCACCAGCAGTTGATTACGCCGGTCGCCGATGTCGGCTTCTTGCAGGATCTTGATCCCGGTGGCAGCAACCATGCCGAACATCGCGATCGCCGCACCGCCCAACACCGCCGGCGGAATCGACGCCACCAGGAATGCCGCTTTCGGCAGCAGGCTCAGCACGATCAGCAAACCGCCGGCAACAATGGTCACCGAGCGGCAACGTACGCCGGTCATCTGCACCAGGCCGATGTTCTGCGCGAACGAGGAATGGGTGAACGTGTTGAAGAAACCGGCGACGAACGAGGCGCCGGCATCGCACAGCAGGCCGCGCCGCAGCATCCGTGGGCAGACTTCCTGGCCGGTGATTTTGCCCAGCGCCAGAAACATCCCGGTGGACTCGACGAAGATGATCACCACCACCAGACACATCGACAGGATCGGCGCCAGTTCGAATTTCGGCATGCCGAAGTGCAGCGGGGTGACGAACTGAACCCATGGCGCGCTGGCCATGCCGCTCAGGTCGACCATGCCGATGGCGCCGCAGAGCACGTAGCCCAGGCACATGCCGATCAGCACGGAAATATTCACCCAGAAGCCGCGCATGAAGCGGTGGATCAGCAGAATGGTGGCCAGTACCAGAGCGGCGATGGCCAGATAAATCGGCGAGCCGAATTGCGCCGCAGCGGCACCGCCACCGGCCCAGTTCACGGCCACGGGGAACAGCGACAGACCGATCGAGGTGATGACTGTGCCGGTCACTAGCGGCGGGAAGAAACGCACGACCTTGGACATGAACGGCGCGATGAGCATGCCGAAGAACCCAGCGGCGATGGTTGCACCGAAGATCCCTTGCAGACCGATACCGGGCATGCCGGCCATGGCGACCATGCTGCCGACCGCCGCGAAACTGGCGCCCATCATCACCGGCATGCGGATGCCCATCGGGCCGATGCCGAGCGACTGGACGATGGTGGCGATACCGGCGACCAGCAGGTCGGCGTTGATCAGGAAGGCAATTTCTTCACGACTCAGGCCAGCGGCCTGTCCGATGATCAACGGCACCGCGATGGCACCGCCGTACATCAGCAGAACATGTTGCAAACCGACCAGGATCAGTTGCAAAAGGGGCAAACGCTGAATGGCGGGTGCGTCGGGGATGCGCGCTTTGGACAGCTCGGACATGCAACACCTCGGATCTTTTTTATTCTTGTGATTGAACAGCTGCCGGGTGGCTCACAGCTGTTTCTTTGCATCAGGTCTGTGGCGAGGGAGCTTGCTCCCGCTGGACTGCGTAGCAGTCCCTGCTCTTCAGGCAAAGAGAGGGGCCGCTCCGCGACCCAGCGGGAGCAAGCTCCCTCGCCACAATTTGTGTTGCTTAGTTGGTCTGGGCTCCCTGCGCGATCCATGCACCGATCAGGTCACGTTCCTGCTGGGTCATCTGCGTGATGTTGCCCAGTGGCATGATCTGCGTGGTGATGGCTTGCGCCTGGATCCGCGCCGCGTTCTGGCGGATCTGCTCGGGGGTGTCGAACATCACACCGGCGGGCGCCGCGCTGAACAACGGGCTGGTCGGTTTGGCCGAATGGCAGACCGCGCAGCGCTCCTGGATCACGTTGTGCACCTTGTCGAACGCAGGACCTGCGTTGGACGCTTGCGCCGGTGCCGCAGTAGGGGCAGCCGGAGCGGCTGGCGCTGCAGGTGCCGCCGCTTCAGCCGGTTTCGCGCCACCGCCCAGTGCCGTTTCCGGCAATGGCTGGTACTCGATTTTTGCTGGCGCCTTGGCCACGTCCGGTGCGGTCGGCATCGGCGCAGGGCCGGTGACGTACGCCAGGGTGATCATGCCCACCGCTGCCACAGGCAGGGTCCAGGCAAACTTGTGGCTGTCGTGACGGGTGTTGAAGTAGTGACGCACCAACACCGCCAACACCGCGATCCCGGCCAGAATCAACCAGTTGTACTGGCTGCCGTAAGTGCTCGGGAAGTGGTTGCTGATCATGATGAACAGCACCGGCAGGGTGAAGTAGTTGTTGTGACGCGAACGCAGCAGGCCTTTGGCCGGCAGCGCCGGATCCGGTGTGCGGTTCTCGGCAATCGCGGCGACCAGTGCACGCTGCGCCGGCATGATGATGCGGAATACGTTACCGACCATGATGGTGCCGATGATCGCGCCGACGTGAAGATACGCACCCCGACCGCTGAACACCTTGCTGAAGCCATACGCCGCGCCAATGATCAGCACGAACAGGATAAAGCCGAGCAGGGCGGGTTTCTTGCCCAGAGCCGAATCGCAGAGGAAGTCGTAGATGAACCAGCCGGCGATCAGCGAACCGATGCCGATGGCCACGCCTTCAGGGCCGGTCAGGCCGCTGCCGGGTGCCACAAGGTAGAGCACGGGGTTGGAGTAGAACACCACGCACAGCAGCGCGATCCCCGACATCCAGGTGAAATAGGCTTCCCATTTGAACCAGTGCAGGTTCTCCGGCATCGACGGCGGAGCCAGTTTGTATTTTTCCAGGTGATAGATACCGCCGCCGTGGATCGCCCACAGATCACCGGCCAGACCGGTTTTCGGGTTGACGCGGTTGAGGTTGTTCTCCAGCCAGACGAAGTAGAACGACGCGCCGATCCAGGCCACGCCAGTGATCATGTGAACCCAGCGCACGCTCAGGTTCAGCCATTCCAACAGATGTGCTTCCACAGTCTTTACCTCTCGCCTGTCACTCTTGTTGTCGAGTGATCAGACCTTCTCTTATTGGTGGGGGGCGAGGATCAAACGCTCATCCTCTTTGAAAAAATGCTCATCGCAGTTATTGCCTGTGCCACTGCGATCAACCACCAGGAAGTCATCCCGCTTTTCGATCGTCAGCACCGGGTGGTGCCAGACGCCGCGATGGTAATTGATGCCCTGCCTGCCGTTGGTGACGAAGGCGCGGACCAAGCCTGATACAGGTACATCGCCAAGTGGCGCGACCACGATCAGAAAGGGGTTGCCGAGCAGCGGAATGAAAGCCTGGCTGCCCAGCGGATGGCGTTCCAGCATGCTCACGGTCAGCGGCATGTCCTGCGCGTCGGCGCGGAAGATGCTGATGATCGCGTTGTCCTCAGGCGTAGCGGTTTCGACCGTCGCCAGTTTGTGGAAGCGCATGGTCGAACCGTTGTTGATCATGAAGTGGTCGCTGCCGTCGGTTTCGATCACGTCACCGAAGGGGGCGAAGGCTTCTTTGGTCAGCGGTTCAATCGTTAGTGTGCGCATGCTGTTCTTTTCCGAATTCTGTGTTGACTGTTCTGACGCCTTCGCGAGCAGGCTCGCTCCCACATTTGGAATGCAGGCTCCTGTGGGAGCGAGCCTGCTCGCGAATGGTTTCACTGCTTACTTCGCGACCTTGCCCAAAACGCGCAGGCGACTCACGCCACCATCCGGGAACACGTTCAGACGGATGTGGGTGATCGGTCCCAGCGCCTTGATCTGCTCGACGAAGGTGTGTTCGGCGTGCATTTCCAGCTTCTGGCTCGGCAGCAGTTCACGCCAGAACAGCGACTGGGTTTCGATCTGGCTGTCGGTGCCGCCCTTGACGAACGCGCCCTGGATCGAGCAGGTGTCCGGGTAGTTGCCCTTGAAGTGCAGGGTGTCGACGATGATTTTTTCGATCTCGCCCGGATGGCCCAGCGCGACGATCACCCAGTCATTGCCTGGGGTGCGACGACGTGCGGTTTCCCAGCCGTCGCCCATGTTGATGCCACGGCCCGGGTTGAGGATGTTGCTCATGCGACCGAAGTGTTCGTCGGAGCAGGCGAGGGCGCGGCCACCGTTGAGGGCTGCTGCCAGGTCAACCTGTTCGTTGTCCCCAACAGCCGACCAGTCGCGGAACGGAATGCCGTACACACGCAGACGGGCTACACCGCCGTCCGGGTAGATGTTGAAGCGCAAGTGGCTGAACGCTTGGTCATTGCTGATTTCGTGGTAGTGGTGGCTGTTGCCTTGCAGCTCGACGGCCGACAGCACTTCAGTCCACTGGGTGTTTTCGTCCGGCTCGCCCGAGGCCAGGAAGCACGCTTCCAGCGAGGCCGATGGCGGGAAGTTGCCGGTGAAGAATGAGGTGTCGATGTCCACGCCTTTGATCGAACCCGGTACGCCCAGGCGGATTACCGCGCTGTCGTAGCCTTCAAAGCGCTTGCGACGCGATTCCCAGCCGTCCATCCACTTGCCGTTGTCGTCGAACACCCCCTCCTTCCACACGGCCGGGGTCGGCTGAAACAGACGATTGGCGTCTGCGAACCAGTCATCGGTGACCGAGATGATTTTGGTGCCCAGACGGGCATCGGCCAGGTTGACGAACTTCTCGAAAGGTACGGCGTAAGCTTTCATTCTTCTTGTCTGCCTTTAATAAGTTGGCTGGGGATGCTTGCAAGACCCTGGGTACTCTCCGCGTCTGATGTACTCGGGTCAGGCTTCGCTAAAGAGTCAGTAAACGGAACAGGGCGATCTTGTTGATCTCCGCCAGCGCGCATTTGAATTCGGTGTCGACCGAGTTGTGAATGCGCGTTTCGAACGCCGCGAGGATCTGATGCCGGTTGCTGCCTTTTACCGCCATGATGAAGGGAAACTTGAACTTGGCCTTGTAGGCGTCGTTCAGCTCGGTGAAGCGCTGGAACTCTTCGGCCGTGCATTGGTGAATACCGGCGCCAGCCTGTTCATTGGTGCTGGCTTCGGTCAGTTGGCCCTGGACGGCAGCTTTGCCGGCCAGGTCCGGGTGAGCGTTGATCAGTGCCAGTTGACTGGTGTGATCGGCGCTCAACAGGATGTCGCTCATGCGCTGGTGCAGGGTTTCGATCTCGTCGATCGAAGCGTCCACGCCCAGGTCGTAAGCCTTCTCGGCTACCCATGGCGAATGTTCGTAGATGTCGGCGAAGGCTTTGACGAAGGCGTCGCGGCTCAGGCTCGACGGTTGCAGGGTTTGAAAGCGGCTCATTGGGCGGCCCCTTGGTACGGGTGGGTTTCGTGCCAGTGACGCGCGATGTCGACGCGACGGCTGAACCACACCTGTTCATGACTTTTGGCGTATTCGATGAAGCGCTTGAGCGAGGCCAGACGCGCCGGACGGCCGATCAGCCGGCAGTGCAGACCGATCGAAAGCATCTTCGGCGCTTCGGCGCCCTCGGCGTACAGTACGTCGAACGCGTCTTTGAGATATTCGAAGAAATCGTCGCCCTTGTTGAAACCCTGCACCTGGGTGAAGCGCATGTCGTTGGTGTCGAGGGTGTACGGGATCACCAGGTGCGGTTTGCCGGTCGGGTTGTTCGGTTCCCAGTAGGGCAGGTCGTCGTCGTAGGTGTCGCAGTCGTAGAGGAAGCCGCCTTCTTCCATCACCAGGCGCCGGGTGTTCGGGCCGGTGCGGCCGGTGTACCAGCCCAGTGGGCGCTCGCCGGTGAGTTCGGTGAGGATGCGGATCGCTTCGAGCATGTGCTCGCGCTCCTGCGCCTCGTCCATGTACTGGTAGTCGATCCAGCGGTAGCCGTGGCTGCAGATCTCGTGACCGGCTTCAACCATCGCGCGGATCACGTCCGGGTGGCGCTGGGCGGCCATGGCCACGGCGAAGATGGTCAGTGGAATGTCGAATTCCTTGAACAGCTTGAGGATCCGCCAGACGCCGGCGCGGCTGCCATACTCGTAAAGCGATTCCATGCTCATGTTGCGTGCGCCTTGCAGCGGTTGAGCAGCGACCATCTCGGAGAGGAAGGCTTCGGATTCTTTGTCGCCGTGCAGAATGTTGCGCTCGCCGCCTTCTTCGTAATTGAGCACGAAGGACAGGGCGATGCGCGCGTTGCCCGGCCAGTGTGGGTGAGGAGGGTTACTGCCGTAACCGATCAGGTCGCGTGGGTAGTCAGCGCTCACTGCAGTCTTCCTTCTTATTCGTTGACAGGTTTGTGTAACGGCCTGCACAGGCTGGCGTCACAGCGATGGGCTGATTGTATACAACTTTACTCGCAATTTGTAAGCCTGAATTTTCGCATTTTTCACCGACTGTCATCTTTTGCTGCTAATGGCGTAAACCTGCAAGAAACCTGCCTGATCAGTCAGCTAATGGCTGTGAGGTTCAATAGGCAGGCGCTTGAGGGGCAGATCAGGGGTAAACGCCCGAATGGCGGGGGTGAGGTGAAAAATGTCGTTTTTATTGTGTACAATTTTTTTTAAAAGTGTCTTAATCAGTCGCTCGCCGCAACTTTTCGTGCTCCGAATCGGTGCGGTCTCCTTTTTACCTGACTTCGGGAGGCGCGAAGTCTGACTGCTCTTTGCGGCCAGGCGCGCAGAATCAATGGGACGTTTGACAACACACGTTTTGGACGCTGCACACGGTTGCCCGGGCAGCTCGATCAAGGTCGAGCTGTACCGCGTTGAAGGCTCGCATCTGGAATTGGTCGCCAGTGCGATTACCAACAGTGATGGCCGGGTCGATGCGCCGCTGCTGCAAGGCGATGACTACCGCACCGGGGTCTATCAGGTGCAGTTCCACGCCGGCGATTACTACCGCGCCCGTGGCGTGCAACTGCCGGAACCGGCGTTCCTCGACGTGGTGGTGCTGCGTTTCGGCATCTCTGCCGAACAGGATCACTACCATGTGCCACTGCTGATCTCGCCTTACAGCTATTCCACCTACCGGGGCAGCTGACCCCAAGCAGCTGCCCCTACCGGGAAGCGACTGCGCATATAGCTTCTTTGGTCTTTCGCCCGCTCACACTGCGGGCTTTTTTTCGCTTGGAGGAAAGTGCTGTCTGGTCTGACGCCTTCGCGAGCAAGCCCGCTCCCACAAGGGAATGCATTCCAAATGTGGGAGCGGGCTTGCTCGCGAAGCTTTTGCTGTCAGCGGCTCAACAGCGACGCAGCACCGGCACCACTGAACAGTCCGGCACTCACCCGGTTGAACCAGCTCTGTCCCTTGCCGCTGCGCAGATAGCGCGCCGCGCCATGTGCACCCAGCCCATAAGCCAGTTTGCAGCACAGGTCGAGCACCACCCAAGTCGCGATCATGATCAGCAACTGCGGCAGGAACGGCTGTTGTGCGCTGAGGAACTGCGGCAGAAACGCGGCGAAGAACAGAATGTCTTTCGGATTGCTCGCACCCAAGACAAACGCACGCCCGAACAGTGTGCGAAAGCGTGGCACTGGTGCGGCTTGTGGCACTTCGGCACCGACCGCTGGCTGACGCGATTGCTGCCAGCTCTGCCAGGCGAGATAGAACAGGTACAGCGCGCCGACGATTTTCAGGGCGCTGAACAGTTGTTCCGAGGCCAGCAGCAGGGCGCCCAGCCCCAGCGCCGAAGCACAGAGCAGGCAGATCGAGGCGATCACGCCGCCGAGAAATGCCGGGTAAGAGCGGCGCAAGCCGTAGTTCAGACTGTTGCTGATCATCAGCAATGACAGCGGCCCCGGAATCAGGATCACCACCAATGCAGCGCCGCTGAACAGCAGCCAGGTTTCCAGACTCATCACTTTGCTCCTTTTTTGTTGTACTCAAGAATGTGCAAAAGCCCCACCCGCGAGGGTGAGGCTGGTTTGACGCTTGAACCGCGTGACGCTTACAAGAAGATGAACTTGGCGATGAAGATCGCGCAGAGCACCCACAGGCTGACGGAAATTTCCTTGTACTTGCCGGTGCCGGCCTTCAACGCCACGTAGGTGATGAAGCCCAGCGCGATGCCGTCGGCGACCGAGAAGGTCAGCGGCATCATGATCGCGGTGACGATCGCCGGGATGGCGTCAGTGGCTTCATCCCATTCGATGTGGGCCATGCCGCCCATCATCAGCATCGCGACATAAATCAGCGCACCGGCGGTGGCGTAAGCCGGAATCATCCCGGCCAGTGGCGCGAAAAACATCGCGGCTATAAATAGCACACCCACGGTGACTGCGGTAAGACCAGTCCGACCACCAGCGGCTACGCCAGCGGCACTTTCCACATAGCTTGTTACCGGAGGGACACCGACCACCGCGCCGAAGACGCTGGAGGCGCTGTCGGCTTTCATCGCCCGGGAAAGGTTTTCGATACGCCCATCAGCGTTGACCAGATTGGCGCGCTGAGCCACGCCCATCAGGGTGCCCGCGGTGTCGAACATGTGCACAAAGAGGAAAGCCAGCACCACGCTGATCATGCTGACGTTGAACACGCCGGCGATGTTCATGGCCATGAACGTAGGCGCCAGGCTTGGCGGGGTCGACATGATCCCTTCGTAGTGCACGATGCCCAGGCCCCAACCGGCGAGGGTCACGGTGATGATGCTGATGAGGATCGCGCCGAAGACTTTGTGGTAGCTGAGGATCGCGATCATCAGGAAGCAGATCGCGGCGAGCAGCGGGCCGGGCTCGCGCAGGGAGCCAAGTTTGATCAGCGTGGCCGGGCTGTCGACGACAATGCCAGCGGTTTTCAGACCAATCAGCCCGAGGAACAGGCCGACGCCAGCGCCCATCGCAAAGCGCAGGCTGACCGGGATGCTGTTGAGCAGCCATTCGCGAATCCGCGAGAAGGTCAGAATCATGAACAACACACCGGAAACGAACACCGCACCAAGCGCGGTTTCCCAGTTGTAGCCCATGGTGCCGACCACGGTGTAAGTGAAGAAGGCGTTGAGGCCCATGCCCGGTGCCAGGCCCACCGGCCAGTTGGCGTACAGGCCCATCAGCAGGCAGCCGAGCGCGGCGGCGATGCAGGTGGCGACGAAGGCTGCACCGTGATCGATCCCGGCATCGGCCATGATGTTCGGGTTGACGAAGATGATGTAAGCCATGGTGATGAAGGTTGTCAGACCGGCAATCAGCTCGGTCTTCACCGTGGTGCCATGCAAGCTGAGTTTGAAGATGCGCTCCAGCACGCCTGTGCGTAAGGGCGGCGAGAGTTCCAGCGTCGATGCTTCGGATTTGCGGCTTTCCACAGCGAGTACTCCTCAAGAGTTTTATTGTTATTTCCAGGGCCGGACCCATGAGGGGTGGCAGCAGCCCTTTGAGGCATACGCGAATTTGTTGACCATGCGGTCAGGAACTCGCACGCAGTGGATTATGCTTTTGTGTACAAATAAAGCAAATATTGTTTTTGGTTTTGTTTACGAAAGGTCAGGCGATAGGGATATATCGCCCGTGCA
Organism: Pseudomonas sp. YL2; assembly: GCF_023063025.1. Classification (NCBI taxonomy): domain Bacteria; kingdom Pseudomonadati; phylum Pseudomonadota; class Gammaproteobacteria; order Pseudomonadales; family Pseudomonadaceae; genus Pseudomonas; species Pseudomonas sp. YL2. Next base: position 23,734 of record NZ_JAJSLU010000026.1, read on the forward strand.
GGCCCCTTCGGGAGCAAGCCCCCTCCCACAGTGGAACTCCAGTGGCCCCGAATCATGGGTAATCAGCAGAGCCCTGTGGGAGGGGGCTTGCTCCCGAAGAGGCCAGTCCAGTCAATCGAGAAGTGACTGAGTGTTCCCAAGTGCCATATTCACCGCCAACCACCCATTCACCGCCGCCTCCCCAGCCTCAGCAAACACCCGCTCGAGCAATTTCACCTGCTCACGCCGCAACGCCTGCTCAAACTTCTCACCTTCAGTAGTCAGCTCCAGCAGGCGCTTACGCTTGTCTGCCTCCGACGCCACGCTCTCCACCAGATGCATTTCCTGCAGCTGGCGCAACGGCATGTTCAGCGCCTGTTTGCTGACGCCGAGCAAGCCCAGCAATTCCTTCACGCTCAAATTCGGATAACGCGCGATGAAGAACACAATCCGCTGATGCACCCGGGACAGGCCGCGCCGCTCGAGCATTTCATCCGCTTTGGCGGTGAACGCCTGATAGCCGAAGAAAAACGCTTCCATCGCCTGTTGCTGACTGGCGGGGTTTTTAAGGTCAAGCATGTTGACGTACTCGCTCAAGCTGTCGTAGTTTCAGTCAACCAGTTTGACTCATTTTTCCCAAGCCTCGCTACCGGTGACTCCCATGGCTTTTTCCGAACGTGTTTCGCGCCTTAAAAGTTCTCTGATCCGTGAAATCCTCGCCGCCGCCCAGCGCCCGGAGGTGATGTCGTTTGCCGGTGGCCTGCCGGCGGAAGCCATGTTGCCGAAAGTCGAATGGGCGGACATGCCGCTGTCCCTCGGCCAATACGGCATGAGCGAAGGCGAGCCCGCGCTGCGTGAAGCCTTGGCGGCGCAGGCGCGAGCGTTGGGTCTGGAGTGCACGGCGAGTCAGGTGCTGGTGGTCAGCGGTTCCCAACAGACTCTGGATCTGGCAGCCAAGTTGTACATCGACAAAGGCACCGAAATCCTGCTGGAGGCGCCAACCTACCTGGCCGCGCTGCAGATCTTCCAGCTGTTCGGCGCCGATTGCCTGACCGTGCCGCAAGAGGCTGACGGCCCGAATCTGGCCGAACTGCGCAATCGTCTTGAGCAACATCGCCCGGCGTTCATCTATCTGATCCCGACGTTCCAGAATCCGTCCGCCGTGCGCTACAGCGAAGCCAAGCGCGCCGCCGTCGCCGCATTGCTCGATGAATTCGGCGTGACCCTGATCGAAGACGAGCCGTACCGCGAACTGACGTTCGATGGCGGCAGCGCCAAACCGATTGCCGGGCGTTTGCAGAAAGCCAGCTGGATCTACACCGGCACCGTGTCGAAAACCCTGCTGCCGGGCCTGCGCGTCGGCTACCTGATCGCCAGCCCGGACCTGTTTCCGCATTTGCTCAAGCTAAAACAGTCGACGGATCTGCACACCAACCGCATCGGCCAGTGGCAGGCGCTGCAATGGATCGGCAGTGAAAAATATCAGCAGCACCTGAGCGAGTTGCGCGGCTTTTACCGGCAGCGGCGGGATGCTTTCCAGTCAGCGCTGGAAACGCACTTTGCCGATCTGGCGAACTGGAACATGCCGCAGGGCGGGTTGTTTTTCTGGTTGACGCTGAAGCAACCGCTGGATACGCGAACCTTGCTCAACGAGGCGCTGGCCAATGACGTGGCGTTCATGCCGGGCGAGCCGTTCTTTCCCGAACCGGATAAAAACCTTGGGCATCTGCGTTTGAATTTCAGCCACATCGACCCGGCGCGACTGGATGAAGGGTTGAAGCGGTTGGCGGCGGTGGTGAGGCAGGCGCAACTAGACAAAGCAGCCTGAAAAAAACAAACCGGCTCGAGGGCCGGTTTACTTTTGGGGATTTGCTTTGGCTGGGAGGGCCTCTTCGCGAGCAAGTCCGCTCCCACAGTGGGCTGTGGCGTTCACAAAACCTGTGGGAGCGGGCTTGCTCGCGAAGGCGTCAGTGAAAGCACTCAATCAATATCAGACCGCAGCAAACCGCTTATCCAGATAATCAATGATCACCTTGGACTCATACATCCACGTCGTCTGCCCATTCTCTTCAATGCGCAGGCACGGCACCTTGATCTTGCCGCCCTGGTCCAGCAGGGCCTGGCGATCCTGTTCATTGTTCTTCGCGTCCTTCAGTGCGACCGGCACATTCAGGCGACGCAGCGTACGACGGGTTTTCACGCAGAACGGGCAGGCGTGGAACTGATACAGGGTCAGGCCTTTGGCGGCGGCGTTGACTTGCGCCTGTACCTCGGCCGGGCGCTGTTTCTTGCCCGGACGGGTGATGAAGTCGATGAAGATGATCAGTTGGCCAAGGCCGACACGAAGCGCTTTTACGAACACGTTGAAAGCCTCACGGTGCAAAGAGAGAAGGGCGCGCAGCTTACCCGATTTTTCACGGGCGAAAAAAAACCGGCGATCAACGCCGGTTTTTTTCTGCAGCCGATTACTTGATCAGGCTGAGGAACTCGCTGCGAGTCGCCGCGTTTTCGCGGAACTCACCGAGCATCACCGAAGTGATCATCGACGAATTCTGTTTCTCGACACCGCGCATCATCATGCACATGTGCTTGGCCTCGATCACCACGGCCACGCCCAGTGCTCCGGTGACTTGCATCACCGCATCGGCGATCTGCCGGCTGAGGTTCTCCTGGATCTGCAGGCGGCGGGCGTACATGTCGACGATCCGCGCGACCTTCGACAGGCCCAGCACCTTGCCGCTCGGAATGTACGCAACGTGCGCCTTGCCGATGAACGGCAGCAGGTGGTGTTCGCACAACGAGTACAGCTCGATGTCCTTGACCAGCACCATTTCGCTGTTGTCGGAGCTGAACAGGGCACCGTTGGTGACCTCTTCGAGCGTCTGTTCATAACCGCGGCAGAGGTACTGCATGGCTTTGGCGGCACGCTTTGGCGTGTCGAGCAGGCCCTCGCGGGACACGTCCTCGCCCAGTTGGCCGAGAATCGCGGTGTAATTCTGTTCCAGGGACATGAAACTACCTGTGGGGATTTTCGCAAAGGGCAAGGGTACGGTGGCGGACACAACCCTGCAAGTTCGGTGTAACGCGATTATTCGTCGCGGCCTTCCATCATGGTGCGTTTGAGCATCACGTACACCGCGCCGGCACCGCCGTGTTTCGCCTGGCACGAGGTGAAACCGAGCACTTGCGGATGCTGGCGCAGCCAGGTGTTGACGTGGCTTTTGATCATCGGCCGCTTGCCGTCCAGGCGCACGGCCTTGCCGTGGGTGACGCGCACGCAGCGGATTTCGAATTTGGTCGCTTCGGCGAGAAAGGCCCAGAGGGTCTCGCGGGCTTTTTCCACGTTCATGCCGTGCAGGTCGAGGCTGCCTTCGAACGGGATCTGGCCGATCTTGAGCTTGCGCATCTGGCTTTCCTGCACCCCGTCGCGGGCCCACATCAGCTCGTCTTCGGGGCCGACGTCGATCACGAACTGATCGGACAGGCCATCCACGGTGGTGGTGTCGGTGCGCACGGTGGCGGACTGGCGCAGTTTGGCGATCTGCGCGCGGTCAGCCTTGGGTTTGCCAGTGTCGGCGCGGTCGTGCTTGATCGGCTTGACGCCTTGGATCGCACTTTTGAACAGGGAAAAATCGTCGTCTTGCATGTCAGCCTCCGCGAAGGGCGGCCAGTTTACCCAAGTCGAAACAAAACGGCCCGGCAAAAAGCCAGGCCGTGGAGTCAGTCGTGTTTTTTCATCAGGTGCGGGGACATGTTCAGTTCCCGCGATTGCCGGGCGCGCCGCCGGCATCGACGCCACAGGGCCACGCCGAAATACAGGAACAACAAGCCGACTGCGAGAATGATCGCCGACCCCGTCGGCGTGGCATTCAAATCGCCGAGCGCCGGCGGGCGCCCCAGCAGGCTGGCGGCCCCGGCCATCGCCAGCAGCACACCGAACGTCGCCAGAATGGCGGCGATCGCTGCGCCGAATCGAAAACGCCAGTTGCTTTGGCCTTTGGGCCGCAAGCGGCGTGCGTCAAATCCATCGGATAACTTCATTCCGACCTTCCTCAATGGGTATCGGCCCTTCGACCGGGAGTTGACCGGGTTGTTCCTGAGGCTAAGGCAATTGAAGCAAATGCGAGGCTTTTGCGGATGAGCGGCGCGCTGAGCCGCTCATCAGATCAGGTCAGATCAGATCTTGAGTCAGGGCGAGGGTGGCGAAGTTGTCGGCCATGATCGCCATTTCCGCTTCCTGCACCACGGCGGCGCTGAGCACGCGGCCCTTGAACGGCAGGTCACGGGTGGCGCAGGCGTCTTCGACCAGGGTGCAACGGAAGCCCAGGTTCTTCGCCGCGCGCACGGTGGTGCTGACGCTGGAGTGGCTCATGAAGCCGCAGACGATCAGGTCCAGCGAGCCAAGATTCTGCAAACGGTCCAGCAGTTCGGTGCCGTGGAACGCGCTCGGCAGCAGTTTGCCGATGATGGTTTCGTCACCTTGTGGTTCAAGGCCGGGGATGAATTCGCCGCGTTCGCCCTGCGGGTCGAACAGGCCACCGACGGTGCCGAGATGACGCACGTGCACGATCGGCCGACCGGCTGCACGGGCCGCGGCGACCAGTTGTTTGATGTTCGCGACGGCCGCGTCCATGCCGCTCAGGGCCAGCGGGCCACTGAGGTACTCTTTCTGGGCATCGATGATGACCACGGTGGCATGGCTCAGTGTGGCCGCTGCGTAACCGCGGCCGCTGAGTTGAAACATCGTTTTTGGAACGGACATTCGGGGCTCCTTGGGGTGGGGCTTTTGCGGCATTGTCCTCTGGCTGAGCGGTTCTGTGAACCGCTACCATCGTAGGCAGCGTCGTTATTGGCCTGCAGCCTTGTCAAGTTACACGTTCTGTTCAATAGCTGATGCAAAAAACAGAAAAGTCCTACTGTCGGCCGCGAATGTTTCCCGCGTCGTCGTGACGCGTTTTGGCTGGTAGAATCGCCAGTCGTTTTTTCTGGAGTTCTGCCCCGTGATCACTTCCCGACTTCGTACCCTGCGCGACCACATCCGTTGGGCCGTCAGCCGCTTCCATGGGGAGGATCTGTTTTTCGGCCATGGCACCGACAACGCATGGGATGAAGCCCGGCAGTTGGTGCTCGGTGCGTTGCACCTGCCGTGGGAGATCGCCGACAGCTACCTCGACTGTGCGTTGGAAGACGACGAACTGGTCAACCTGCAACGCCTGCTCAAGCGCCGAATCGAAGAGCGCATCCCGACTGCGTACCTGCTGGGCGAGGCGTGGTTCTGCGGCATGTCGTTCATCGTCGATGAGCGCGTGCTGATCCCGCGTTCGCCGATTGGCGAGCTGATCGAAAACCGCTTCGCACCGTGGATCGGCGACGAGCCGGCACGCATCCTCGACCTGTGCACCGGCTCGGGCTGCATCGGTATCGCCTGTGCCTACGAGTTCCAGAACGCCGAAGTGGTGCTGGCCGATCTGTCGTTCGAAGCGCTGGAAGTGGCCAACCAGAACATCGAGCGTCATGGCGTCGATGAGCGCGTGTACACCGTGCAGGGCGATGGTTTCGATGGCCTGCCGGGGCAGCGTTTCGACCTGATCGTGTCGAACCCGCCGTACGTTGATGCCGAAGATTTCGCCGACATGCCGGACGAATACCAGCACGAACCGGAGCTGGGTCTGGCCTGCGGAGATGACGGTCTGAACCTGGTACGGCGGATGCTCGCCGAAGCGGCGGATCACCTGACCGAGAAGGGGCTGTTGATCGTTGAAGTGGGCAATAGTCAGGTACACGTCGAAGCGTTGTACCCGGAAGTCGATTTTGCCTGGCTCGAATTCGAGCGCGGCGGGCATGGTGTGTTCATGCTGACGGCGGAGCAGTGCCGCGTTCATCAGGCGTTGTTCGCTTCCCGCGTCTAAAGGCTAAAAGCTTCGCGAGCAGGCTCGCTCCCACAGGGAAGTGCATTCCAAGGTGGGAACGAGCCTGCTCGCGAATAGCCGCGCCGCGGTCTCAAGCCATCAGCGGTGCGTTGCAATCCAGATCAACAATCCCGCCTGAAACACCGCAAACGCCACCAGACAGGTAATGGTGAAGCGCAACCCAGCGTCTTCACGCTTGAACTTGCTGACCTTCTCTTCCTGCTTCTTCAGCTTCACTTCCTGCTCGGCCAGGTTCTGCTCGGCCTGTTGCAGCATCTGCGCCGCTTCGAGAATCTCGACGATCTGCAGCTTCTCGCTGTTCCAGTCGCCCAACAGGTCACCGACCTGTACCTCTTTGACGCTGCCCTTCAAATGCTGGGCATCGGCGTAAACCACGTCAAAACCATGCACGCGCAAGAAGTGATCGCGACGCAGGCGGGTGTCTTCGTTCAGCGCGTCCTTGTTGTTCAAGTCCATGCCGTCGACGGTGTAGGCGGGCCAGCGTTTTTTCGCCCAGTTGATGCCTTGCGCAGCCATGAAGCGACCGATCCCGCGGTTCAGCGGTTCGATCTGCAAGCCGCTGTCGGGGCCGAAGTGCACACGTTTGCTGGTGTGATCGACCCAAACGTCGAGGTGGTTCTGCTCTTTGCGCACGCGCTGACCGGGCAGTTTGATCGCCATGCGCATCAGGCTGTGTTCTTTGTTGTTGCGCTCGGCGTAGCCGAACTCGACAAAGCGCAACGGCCGGCCACCGGTGTGACGGTCAGTCTGCAGTGGGGCCAGGCGGAGCATCTTGTGGTGCTCGACGCTGACGTCCGCCCATGGCAGCTCGACCGCTGGCGGTGCGTCTTTTTCAGCGGTGGTGTCGGGTGAAGTCGGGGTATCAGTCATAACGGCGAGATCCTGTCCAAGCCCTGCTTGTCGCCAGCCGATACGCTGGCGACAAAGGCTTATCGGCCGTTTTTTGCAGGACTGGAGGGCAAACTACGGTTAACGGTTGCGAATGCCGTCAATAAATTCGATGAGTTTGCCGCCCAGTTCCGCCGCCAGTGGCAAATTGGGGTCCTTGTACGAGGCCAATTGCCGCTTCACATCGGCGGGGACGATGCGCATGACGTGGTTCATACCTTCGATCACCACCAGTTCGGCGTCGGGTTTGGCGGCTTTCAGCGCCTGCGCATCGCCGACGCCGACCTGCATGTCGTTGCTGCCCTGAACGATCAGCGCCGGCATCTTCAGTTGCGCAAAAGCCTTGGCCGGGTCCTGGCGGAACAGCGAAATCAGATACGGCTGCACGCTCGGCCGGAAAATCGGTTGCAGTGGCGCCGGCACGTCGGCATCGGTGTGACCGGCCTTGAGGCTGTCGAGCAGTTCATTACTGCGCAGCATCAACGGTGGCGGCAGGCTACGGGCCAGTTGTTCGCGGATTACCTGATCCACCGGGCGGGCGCTGCCGGACAGCGAAATCAGCGCAGCAGCGTCGGCACGCGGGGCGGCGAGGGTGGCAATCAGTGCACCTTCGCTGTGACCGAGCAGAATCAACGGGCCGAAACGCGGGTCGCTTTTCAGCTTCTGGCTCCACGCCACGGCGTCGTCGACGTAGCCTTCCACCGACAGATTGCGCTCGTCAGGTGTGGCCGGCCGGCTCGCAGCCACCCCGCGCTTGTCATAGCGCACGCTGGCGATGTTGTGTTTGGCCAGCACCCAGGCCAGCCGCTTGAGGCTGTCATTGCGCCCGCCATCGGGATTATTGCCGTCACGATCTGTAGGACCGGAGCCGGCAAGGATCAGGACAACCGGCACCGGATTGTCGGATTTTGGCAGCAACAGCGAGCCGAAAAGCTCACCGCTCCCGGTATCCAGAGAGATCGGGCGCTGCAGGACAGTCGCGTGGGCAAAACCGGTAAACAGGGTAAGACTCAAGATCAGAACTCGCAGCATCATCACGCCATCATTCGCCAAGGTGCCGGTTGGACTCACCAACACCACTAAGGTTCGAGGATGAACTACTCGGTTAGCCTGCGTATACTGGCGCGCATCACGAATTCGGGTTTGATTTCACGGAGCGTCCTGCATGTCCGGCAATACCTACGGCAAGTTGTTCACTGTCACCACCGCTGGCGAGAGCCATGGTCCGGCGTTGGTCGCCATTGTCGACGGCTGCCCGCCGGGCCTGGAGATCTCCCTCGAAGACCTGCAGCGCGACCTCGATCGGCGCAAGCCAGGCACCAGCCGCCACACCACCCAGCGTCAGGAAGCCGATGAAGTCGAAATCCTTTCCGGCGTGTTCGAGGGCCGCACCACCGGTTGCTCGATCGGCCTGCTGATCCGCAACACCGACCAGAAGTCCAAGGACTACTCGGCGATCAAGGATCTGTTCCGCCCGGCGCACGCCGACTACACCTACCACCACAAATACGGCGAGCGCGACTACCGTGGTGGCGGTCGCAGCTCGGCGCGGGAAACCGCGATGCGTGTGGCGGCAGGTGCGATTGCCAAAAAGTATCTGGCCAGCCAGGGCATCGTCATCCGTGGCTACATGAGCCAGCTCGGCCCGATCGAAATCCCGTTCAAGACCTGGGATTCGGTGGAACAGAACGCGTTCTTCAGCCCGGATCCGGACAAGGTCCCGGAACTGGAAGCCTACATGGACCAGTTGCGCCGCGATCAGGACTCGGTCGGGGCGAAGATCACCGTAGTCGCCGAAGGCGTGATGCCGGGCCTCGGCGAGCCGATTTTCGACCGCCTCGACGCTGAACTGGCGCATGCGCTGATGAGCATCAACGCCGTGAAAGGCGTGGAAATCGGCGCCGGTTTCGCCTGCGTCGCTCAGCGCGGCACCGAGCATCGCGATGAACTGACCCCGCAAGGTTTCCTCAGCAACAATGCTGGCGGCATCCTCGGCGGCATCTCGTCCGGTCAGCCGATCGTCGCGCATCTGGCACTGAAGCCAACGTCGAGCATCACCACCCCGGGCCGTTCGATCGACATCCACGGCAACCCGGTGGACGTGATCACCAAGGGCCGTCACGACCCGTGCGTCGGCATCCGCGCCACGCCGATTGCCGAAGCGATGATGGCCATCGTGCTGATGGATCACCTGCTGCGTCATCGTGGGCAGAACGCCGACGTGCGCGTCAGCACCCCGGTGCTGGGTCAGCTTTGATGGTTGATCGCCAAGCCGTCGCGGTCTGACCGTGGCGGCGCTCCCGTACTGGCGGCTGTCCAGTTTCTATCTGTTCTATTTCGCCTTGCTCGGCTCGACAGCGCCGTTTCTGGCGCTGTACTTCGATCATCTCGGCTTCAGCCCTGCGCGCATCGGCGAGCTGGTGGCGATCCCGATGCTGATGCGCTGTGTGGCGCCGAACATCTGGGGCTGGCTCGGCGACTACACCGGCAAACGCCTGGCCATCGTGCGCTTCGGTGCGGTGTGTACGCTGCTGACGTTCTCGCTGATTTTCGTCAGCAAGACCTACGCCTGGCTGGCGATGGTCATGGCGTTGCACGCGTTCTTCTGGCACGCGGTGCTGCCGCAGTTCGAAGTCATCACCCTCGCGCACTTGCAGGGGCAAACCTCGCGCTACAGCCAGATTCGCCTGTGGGGCTCGATCGGTTTCATCATCACCGTGGTCGCGCTGGGCCGTTTGTTCGAATGGCTGAGCCTCGACATCTACCCGGCGGCGCTGGTGCTGATCATGGCCGGCATCGTCCTCAGCAGCCTGTGGGTGCCGAACGCGCAGCCACCGCAAGGTAATCGGCCGAGCGGGGAGGGCTTTCTCAAGCAGCTGCGCAGCCCCGGTGTACTGGCGTTTTACGCTTGCGTCGCGCTGATGCAGATGAGCCACGGCCCGTATTACACCTTTCTGACCTTGCACCTTGAACGCCTCGGTTACACACGCGGCACAATCGGCATGCTCTGGGCCGTGGGCGTGGTCGCCGAGGTGCTGATGTTCATGGCGATGAGCCGGATTCTCATGCGCTTTTCCTTGCGTCGGGTGCTGATGGCGAGTTTTCTGCTGGCGGCGCTGCGCTGGTTGCTGCTAGGTTCGTTCGCCGAATTCCTCTGGGTGCTGTTGTTGGCCCAGGTGCTGCACGCGGCGACCTTCGGCAGCTTTCATGCGGCTGCCATCGCGTTCGTGCAACGTAGCTTCGGTGCGCGTCAGCAAGGTCAGGGTCAGGCGTTGTACGCGGCGCTGGCCGGCACCGGTGGCGCGCTGGGCGCGTTGTATTCCGGTTACAGCTGGAATGCCCTCGGCGCGACATTGACCTTTAGTATTGCCAGTCTCGCGGCGCTCGCTGCTGCCGTTATCATTGCCACACGTATGCAAGAGGACAGGCCATGAGCCTTACGCGTGAACAGCTCGCCCAGCAGATCGTCGACGCCGGGCGTTTTCTTTATGGTCGCGGCTGGTCGCCGGCCACCAGCAGCAATTACTCGACGCGTCTGTCGCCGAGCGAAGCGCTGCTGACCGTGTCCGGCAAGCACAAGGGCCAGTTGGGCCTGGACGACGTGCTCGCCACGGATTTGTCCGGCAACAGCCTGGAACTGGGCAAAAAGCCCTCGGCCGAAACCCTGCTGCACACCCAGCTGTATCACTGGCGCGCGGAAATCGGTGCGGTGCTGCACACCCACTCGGTGAACGCCACGGTGCTGTCGCGCCTGACGCCGCAAGACTTTATCGAGTTCGAAGACTACGAACTGCAAAAAGCCTTCAGCGGCATCTCCACCCACGAATCCCGGGTGCGCGTGCCGATCTTCGACAACGATCAGGACATTGCGCGCCTCGCCGCCAAGGTGCAGCCTTGGCTCGACGCCCATCCCGATTGTGTCGGTTACCTGATTCGCGGCCACGGCCTTTACACCTGGGGCGCGCAGATGAGCGATGCCCTGCGGCAGATCGAGGCCTTCGAATTTCTGTTTGAATGCGAGTTGAAAACCCGCAGCGTCATGAACCGCCAAGGCTGACTTCACCAGAAGCCGCCCATTTGCCTGATGAACTGCACTGCCCGACCGGTCTGCAAGAACCGGACGGCAAGGCCGATACCGAGGAATTGCCCATGAGCAGCCTGTCTGTCTATCACGTATCCAGCCCCGAGATTCCGAACAAGGTGCTGACCCATTTCGAAGACATCGCCTCGACGCTCGCCGAGCAGGGCGTGCGCTTCGACCGCTGGCAAGCCGCCGCGAAGATCCAGCCCGGCGCCAGCCAGGAGGAGGTGATCAGCGCCTATCAGGAGCAGATCGACAAACTGATGACCGAGCGCGGTTACATCACCGTCGATGTGATCAGCCTCAACAGCGACCACCCGCAAAAAGCCGAACTGCGCGCCAAGTTCCTTGAAGAACACCGCCATGGCGAAGACGAAGTACGCTTTTTCGTTGCCGGTCGTGGCCTGTTTACCCTGCACATCGACGATTATGTCTACGCCGTGCTCTGCGAAAAGAACGATCTGATTTCGGTGCCGGCCGGTACCAAACACTGGTTCGACATGGGCGAGAACCCGCACTTCGTGGCGATTCGCCTGTTCAACAACCCGGAAGGCTGGGTCGCCAACTTCACCGGCGAAGACATCGCCGGGCGCTTCCCGCGTCTGGAGGAGTGAGCCGATGTCGATCAAAGTCATTCTCACTGACATCGAAGGCACCACCAGCGCGGTGAGTTTCGTTTTTGATGTGCTGTTCCCGTATGCGGCCAAACACCTGCCGGATTTTGTTCGGCAGAACGCCGAACGTGCCGATGTGGCTGAGCAACTCGACGCCGTGCGCCGCGACAGCAATGCACCGCAGGCCGATGTTGAACGGGTTGTTGAAATTCTCTTGAGCTGGATCGAGGAAGATCGCAAAGCCACGCCGCTCAAAGCCTTGCAAGGCATGGTCTGGGCGCAGGGTTATCACGCCGGGCAGTTGAAGGGCCACGTGTACCCGGATGCCGTTGAAGCGCTCAAGCGCTGGCATCAGGCCGGTTATCAACTGTTTGTGTATTCGTCGGGTTCGATCCAGGCGCAGAAGCTGATCTTCGGCTGCTCCGAGGCGGGAGATCTGACACCGCTGTTCAGCGGGTATTTCGATACCACGTCGGGGCCCAAGCGTGAGGCGCAGTCTTACACCAACATTCAACAGGCGATTGGTGTCGAACCGCAGGACATTCTGTTTCTGTCCGACATTGTTGAGGAGCTGGATGCCGCTCAATCGGCAGGCCTGCAGACCTGCGGCCTGGCGCGCGAGGGTGGGGAGCTGGGAAGCCATATCACCGTCGACAGCTTCACCGGCATCGAACCCGAAGCCTTCTAACCACCCTCAATCCAATGTGGGAGCGGGCTTGCTCGCGAAAGCGGTGTGTCAGCCAAATATTTTTGACTGACACGCCGCTTTCGCGAGCAAGCCCGCTCCCACACGGAGTTTTGCATCAGCCAAAAAAACAGGCCGGACAGTGAAAACTGCCCGGCCTGTTTTTGTTTAAGGCTGTTTAAAACCTCGAATCAAATTACAGCGAGTGATACGTCGGCAGGGCAAAGCGCTGCTGGCTTTGCAGCATCGCAATCTGCGGCAGCTCACTGGCTTCTTCCGCCAGGTCACGACGGATCGCGCTGATCGCCCACGACAGTTGGTCGGCGTTGTGCATTTGCTGATACGTCAGGGCGCGCTTGAATACTTTGCCTTCACTGCTGCGCAGCGTCAGCAAGATCCCGCCATCGGGACGTGGCGCAGTGGTGACGTTGAAGTTGGAGAACAGCGAGGTAAATTTTTCTTGGATCAGGCTCATGTCTTTCAGCTCCGTATGCACTTGAATGGCAAGCATGCAGAGAAGATTGCAGCGATTGTGCCAGCACGCGAAAAAATAAAAATTCTTATAAATCAATAAGTTAAAAATCGTGAAATTTGCAAGCGTCGTGCAAACTGCATGAATGGCCATCGTGCATCCTGCATTTTGCGGGATTCTCATGAGGCGAACGGAACCAAACGGCAAAGGCGCGATCACTGCCGCCAGGCGTGACAGGGCGGATACAAAACATTGCAAAAACCGCGTGTACAGGCCGCGAAGCGCTGACGTATTTTCGATCTCGACCTTGCCCACCACGCAGGTCATGCCCACAGCCCGAACAATAAAAAACGGCCGACCAGGCCGACCGGGGAGCTGCCATGCGTCACGCGTCGAGCGACACGATTACCTGGGGCATGATGCTCCGCAAACTGCCGACCATCGCCAAAACCATTCCACGGGTGGTCAAGGGCATGAAAGTCGCCAATGTCACGGATCCGACCCAAACGTGTGGCCTCGGCTGGACCTTCGAGCAAGCAACGCTGCGCAATCCAGAGGGGCAGGCGATCTTGCAGGACGACGTCTTGCTGACCTATGCGCAGGTCAACCAGTGGGCCAACCGCATCGCCCACTATCTGAGCGCGCAGGGCATCGGCAAGGGCGACGTGGTCGCGGTGTTCATCGAAAATCGTCCCGAGCTGCTGGTGACCATTCTGGCGCTGGCCAAACTCGGCGCGGTCAGTGCGCTGCTCAATACTTCGCAAACCCGCGACACACTGATTCACAGCGTAAATCTGGTGGCGCCGGTGGCGATTGTCCTCGGTGAGGAATTGCAGCCGGCGTTTGCCGCGATCCGCGAGCAGGTGTCGATCCCGGCGCAGCGCACCTGGTTTATCGCCGACCGTGACACCTATAGCCACCCAGGCATTGCGCCCGAGGGCTACGTCAATCTGATCAGTGCCAGTGCTGACGCCTGCACTGAAAACCCGCCCAGCAGCGGCGAAGTGTTCTTCGACGATCCGTGCTTCTACATCTACACCTCCGGCACCACCGGCCTGCCCAAGGCCGGGGTGTTCAAGCACGGCCGCTGGATGCGCAGCTCGGCCAGCTTCGGCATGATCGCCCTGAACATGACCCCCGACGATGTCGTCTATTGCACCTTGCCGCTGTACCACGCCACCGGCCTTTGTGTGTGCTGGGGCTCGGCGATCAACGGCGCTTCCGGGTTCGCGATCCGTCGCAAGTTCAGCGCCAGTCAGTTCTGGCCGGACGTGCGTCGCTACAACGCGACCACCCTCGGCTATGTCGGCGAATTGTGCCGTTATCTGGTCGATCAACCGCCCAGCGCCGATGACAGCCGTCACGCGGTGCGCAAGATGATCGGCAACGGCTTGCGTCCCGGCGCCTGGGCCGAGTTCAAGACCCGGTTTGCCGTCGAGCACATCTGCGAGCTGTACGCGGCGAGCGACGGCAATATCGGCTTCAGCAATATCCTCAACTTCGACAACACCATCGGTTTCTCGCTGATGGCCTGGGAGCTGGTGGCGTACGACCACGACAGCGGGCAGCCGTTGCGCAGCGCAGACGGCTTCATGCGCAAGGTCGGCAAGGGCGAACAGGGCTTGCTGCTGGCACGGATCGACGAAAAAGCCCCGCTGGACGGTTACACCGATCCGCAGAAAACCGCCAAGGTGGTGTTGCACGATGTGTTCAGCAAGGGCGACCGCTTCTTCAACTCCGGCGACCTGCTGCGCAATATTGGCTTCGGCCACGCGCAGTTCGTCGATCGACTCGGCGACACCTATCGCTGGAAGGGCGAAAACGTCTCGACCACTGAAGTGGAAAACCTGTTGCTGCAGCATCCGCATATCTCTGAGGCCGTCGCCTACGGCGTCGAAGTGCGCAACACCAACGGTCGCGCCGGCATGGCCGCAATCACGCCCGCCGAATCCCTCGCGACCCTGGATTTCGCCGAATTGCTCGCATTCGCCCGTCAGCGCATGCCGGCCTATGCGGTGCCGCTGTTTCTGCGGGTGAAGGTGAAAATGGAAACCACCGGGACTTTCAAATACCAAAAGACCCGATTGAAAAACGAGGGCTTCGACCCCGGCCAGACAGGTGATGATCCGATTTACGCGTGGCTGCCTGGCACCCAGACTTACGTGCAAGTGACGGACGAAATTCTGGCCGATATTCATCAAGGCAAATACCGCTATTGAGATTGGCTATGGCCTGACTTGAGAAAAAGGGGGTGACAGCTATCGTCGCGCTCGGGAAACTGTCGGCTTTGCGAATAACCGAAAGTGGAGTTGCCCTATGTCTGACCAGAGCCGCCAGATGACCCCTGAAGAAGCTGCCGAATTCACCGAGCAGGTTTTCAACAAGGCGCGCGAAGGTGATGCGCTGATGCTTGATCGGCTGATCAGCGCCGGTTTGCCGGTGAACCTGAAAAACAGCAAGGGCGACACCCTGCTGATGCTCGCCAGTTACTATGGCCACGTCGACGCCGTGCAGGTGCTGCTCAAGCACAAGGCCGACCCGGAAATGCGCAACGGCAACGGCCAGAGCCCGATTGCCGGCGCCGCGTTCAAGGGCGATCTGGCGGTGGTCAAGGCGCTGGTGGAAGCGGGCGCCGAGATCGAAGGTTCGTCCTTCGACGGCCGTACCGCGCTGATGATGGCGGCGATGTTCAACCGTGTTGAAATCGTTGATTACCTGATCAGCAAGGGCGCCGACCCGCAAGCCAAGGATGCCAATGGCGTCACCGCGCTGGACGCGGCCCGCACCATGGGCGCGGTCGATACCACGGCGCAGCTGGAAAAACTGCTGGCCTGATCAGGTCAAAAGATCGCAGCCTGCGGCAGCTCCTACAGGTCTCACATTCGTTCGCCAAATGGGCGCGGAACCTGTAGGAGCTGCCGCAGGCTGCGATCTTTTGCTTTGTGCGCTATCCTCCGCGCCCTCAAATTCAACCTTCCACAGGATCCGCCCTCATGAAAGCCGCACTCGTCGAACTCATCAGCAAAATCAGCTCTGGCTGCATGGGCGAGGACGAGATCCTGAACGTGGCCGACGAAGCGGCGCAGGCCTACGCCGATGCCGACGCCTTTCTGGCAGCCAACCCAGACATCAACTACGACGACACCTTCCCGATCCCGCTGGGCGAGTGGGTGGTGGTCGGCAGCCTGCCGGAAACCGTGCTGTTCCAGGCTGATACCTACGCTGACCTGTTCGCGCAGATCGTCGCCTCGTTCGGCCCGGGCGTCGATTTCAACCTCAAGCCCAAACAACTGGCCAAGACCGAAGCGCTGACTGCGCTCAATCGCATCCAGGTGCAGATGAGCAGCCTGAACAAGGAAAACGGCGGTTACACGCTGATGAACTTCAGCCAGTTGCTCGACGACGAGTTGCAAGTGGTGCTGGTCTACGGCAACGACGTGCCACGGGTGCTGGAGCTGTGCGCCGAAGTCGGCATCGCTGCCGGGCCTTCGCTGGAAGCGCTGAAAGTCGCCGTTCACGTCTGAACGCAATAAAAGGGAACCCTGCGCGCGACCGTCTATCCTAAAAGTGCATGCCACTATTCTGGAGCGACACCATGGGTTCCACGTTCAACGGTCTGATTGGCCTGATCATTCTTGCCCTCGATATCTGGGCGATCATCAACGTACTGAAAAGCGGCGCCGAGACCGGGATGAAAATCCTCTGGGTTCTGCTGATCATCCTCCTGCCAGTACTGGGCCTGATCA
This sequence comes from Pseudomonas sp. YL2, assembly GCF_023063025.1. Taxonomy (NCBI): domain Bacteria; kingdom Pseudomonadati; phylum Pseudomonadota; class Gammaproteobacteria; order Pseudomonadales; family Pseudomonadaceae; genus Pseudomonas; species Pseudomonas sp. YL2. The sequence goes on from NZ_JAJSLU010000026.1 coordinate 40,129, forward strand.
TCTGGGCGATCGCCGGGCCACGGGGCAATGTGCGGGTCTGACCACAACTTTGAAAGCACCCCATAACTTGTGGGAGCTGGCTTGCCAGCGATAGCATCGCAGCGGTTTCACTGACAGACCGCGTTGACTGCATCGCTGGCAAGCCAGCTCCCACAAAGTTATGTGGTATGCCGATGAAGTGAGGTTCGACCTGTCATCTTCGGCAACGTAGAATGCGCGCCTTTCCCGGGCAATCGTCCCCCACGATTGGCGCCCGCGCATTCATCGGAGCACTTGACCATGACCGTCACCAAAACCAGCGAGTACCTGGAAACCCTCTACGAAGGCTACGGCCAGCGTTTTCGCATGGAAAAACTGCTGCACGAAGTGCGCACCGAACACCAGCACCTGGTGATTTTCCAGAACCCGCGCATGGGCCGGGTGATGGCGCTGGACGGCGTGATCCAGACCACCGAAGCCGATGAATTCATCTACCACGAAATGCTCACCCACGTGCCGATCCTCGCCCACGGCACCGCCAAACGCGTGCTGATCATCGGCGGCGGCGACGGCGGCATGCTGCGCGAAGTGACCAAGCACGCCAGCGTCGAGCACATCACCATGGTCGAGATCGACGGCACCGTGGTCGACATGTGCAAGGAATTCCTGCCGAACCACTCCAAGGGCGCCTACGACGATCCACGGCTGAACCTGGTGATCGACGACGGCATGCGTTTCGTCGCCACCACCACGGAAAAATTCGACGTGATCATCTCCGACTCCACCGACCCGATCGGCCCGGGCGAAGTGCTGTTCTCGGAGAACTTCTATCAGGCGTGCCATCGTTGCCTGAACGAAGGCGGGATCCTCGTGACCCAGAACGGCACGCCGTTCATGCAGATCGACGAAGTCAAAACCACCGCCGGTCGCCTGCGCAGCCTGTTCCCGGACTGGCACTTCTATCAGGCGGCCGTGCCGACCTACATCGGCGGTTCGATGACCTTTGCCTGGGGCTCGACCAACCCGGCCTACCGCAAGCTGAGCCGTGAAACCCTGCAACAGCGCTTCATCGGCAGCGGCATCGTCACCCGCTATTACAACCCGGAAATCCACATCGGCGCATTCGCGCTGCCGCAGTACGTGCTGCAGGCGATCAACAAGCCAAGCAACGACTGACGCACTATTCCCGGATCGGTGATAGATCCCCTGTGGTGAGGGGATTTATCCCCGATCGGCTGCGCAGCAGTCGTAAAATCGGCAGACGCGTTGGAACTGACACTATGCGTTCGCTGAATTCAGGGACGCTTCGCGCCCATCGGGGATGAATCCCCTCGCCACACAAGCCTGTTTCCCCATCGGTTAATTTTTTTTCATGTTCGTCCGCTGCAATCCTTTTGAACGATCAATCTCGCCAAAAGTCGAGATAGTAGTAAGCCCATTTGCGGGTTTGATCGAGGAGGCACCGATGCAAAAGTGGAAAGTCACTTTCGTGGACGATCATGGTGAAATTGTCGATGAGGTGTTCGAGCGCGCGGAGTGCCCCAGCGACGACGAGGCTGCACGCCTGATCAAGGAACGGCTCCTGCCGGTAGCCGCCGAACTGGATATGAACGATCTTGAAGGGCGCACCACCGATGCTGGCGTGAAAAGCCTGAAAACCCAGAACAGCATCGAAATCCGCAGTATCACGCCAATCTGAAATTCTTCCTGTCACTTGAAGCACCAGGCCTTGGCAGCAGCTCTATCTTGGGGCTACTCTGCAAGCGAGATCAGCGAAACAATCGCTAAGGTCTGGTCTTGTCAGCTACATGCTTGTTTCCCGCGTGCAACCACGTTGCCGAAGTACTTTGGCCTGTAAGGCCCGGGGCGGGAATACGGAAAGTCTATCCATCTATCCGAGGGGGACGATTCATGAGCACAGCCTATCAAGAAGACATCAGCAGCAATGTTCTGCGCCGCATGAAAGAAGGCGGTTTCGACTTTTCCCGGTTCCATCCCATCGAGTTCTACGCCATTTTCCCGGACGAGGAGCGGGCGCGCAGGGCGGCAGGCAAATTTCGTGGTGAATCCATCAATGCCCAGGTCAGTGCGCGCGACGATGGCGCCTGGTCGCTGGAACTGAGCAAAGTGATGTACGCAACCTATGACGACATTGGCGATTTCGAGCAGGGCTTCTCCGCCGTGGTCGAGCCGCTGGGCGGCATCATCGAGGGCTGGGGCGTCAAGCAGGAGGTGCGTAACCGCCATCGTCTGAACTGATCTCTGGTTTCAGGTATTGAGCAACGGCTGACCTTCGGGTTGGCCGTTGTCGTTTCTGGCCGCCGAATAGCCCGTGGCAAAACCCTGAAACAAGAATCCCGGGCAAAAAAAAGCCACCGGAGAGGGCGGCTAAAGGGAAGACCGATAAGGAGAGGAAACCGGTCAGGGTTACGGCCTGCGGGGACTGCGCGGGCAGTCCGGATCAGTGGAGCTGAAACCTTCACCGGGGAAGTTTTCAGCGAATGCGCCGATTATCCGCAGCTCGGTGCGAGCGGTGAAATCAACTCTGACTATGCTGGTGATAGGCGATGCAATGCGTCGCAATGAAGCGGGGGCAATCCGGTTGGGGCCATTGCCGCACAGGAATGGTGCGGTGCTTGCGGCGTGATTCTCCAACCGATTGAAATCAAAGCGTTTATGCCGATGGCACGGGCCTTGCGAAGGCCTGTAGGTCCGGGTGACAAGGAGTACGGCATGATCCGCACCTATTTTGATGAAATGTACGATGCCGGCGGCCAGGTCCGCCCGCATTACCGGGAGTTCGCCCGCTGGCTGGCCGACACGCCTGACGAGTTGCTGGCACAACGGCGACGCGAGGCTGACCTGCTGTTCCACCGGGCCGGGATCACGTTCACGCTCTATGGCGACGAGCAGGGTACCGAGCGCCTGATTCCGTTCGACACCATTCCGCGAAGCATTCCCGCCAGCGAGTGGCGGATCGTCGAGCGTGGCTGCATCCAGCGGGTCAAGGCGTTGAACATGTTCCTCGCCGACCTCTATCACGAGCAGCGCATCATCAAGGCCGGGATCATCCCCGCCGAACAGGTGCTGGCCAACGAGCAGTACCAGTTGGCGATGCAGGGCCTGGATCTGCACCGCGACATCTATTCGCACATCTCCGGCGTCGATCTGGTGCGCGATGGCGACGGTACTTATTACGTGCTCGAAGATAACCTGCGCACGCCGAGCGGCGTCAGCTACATGCTCGAAGACCGCAAAATGATGATGCGCCTGTTCCCGGAGCTGTTCGCCGCCCAGCGCATCGCGCCCATCGACCACTACCCGAATCTGTTGCTCGACACCCTGAAGAGCTCCAGCCCGATCGACGACCCGAGTGTGGTGGTGCTGACGCCGGGGCGCTTCAACAGTGCGTTCTTCGAACACGCTTTCCTGGCGCGAGAAATGGGCGTTGAACTGGTGGAGGGCGCCGACCTGTTCGTGCGTGACGACAAGGTGTACATGCGCACCACCGACGGGCCGAAAGCGGTGGACGTGATCTACCGCCGTCTCGACGACGCGTTCCTCGATCCGCTGGCATTCAACCCCGACTCGATGCTCGGTGTGCCGGGGCTGCTGTCGTCCTATCGTTCCGGCAACGTGGTGCTGGCCAATGCTATTGGCACCGGCGTGGCGGATGACAAATCGGTGTACCCGTTTGTCACCGAGATGATCCGTTTCTACCTCGATGAAGAACCGATCCTGAAGAACGTGCCGACCTGGCAGTGCCGCAACCCCTCGGAACTTTCCCATGTACTGGCCAATCTTCCGGATCTGGTGGTCAAGGAGACCCAGGGCTCCGGCGGTTACGGAATGCTGGTGGGGCCGGCGTCAACCACGGCGCAGATCGATGCGTTCCGTGAGCGGATCAAGGCCAAGCCCCACGCGTACATTGCGCAGCCGACGCTGTCGCTGTCGACCTGTCCGACCTTTGTCGAAAACGGCATTGCGCCGCGTCATATCGACCTGCGTCCGTTTGTATTGTCTGGCCGCGAAACCCGGGTCGTGCCCGGCGGTTTGACCCGTGTCGCCCTGCGTGAAGGCTCCCTGGTGGTGAACTCCTCCCAGGGCGGCGGAACCAAGGACACCTGGGTGGTCGAGGATTGAAGGAAGCTTGCCATGTTAAGTAGAACTGCCTCGGATCTGTACTGGATGTCGCGTTACCTGGAGCGGGCGGAAAACCTCGCGCGGATGCTCGATATCAGCTATTCGCTGTCGCTGATGCCGCAGGACGGTCGCGGCGACGGTTTGCACGAACTGGCGATGCCGCTGTTGATCACCGGCACCCTCGACGATTACCTGGAGCGTCACGGCGAACTGCATGCCGAACGCCTGTTGCATTTCTTCGCCCTGGACGCGGCCAACCCGGCGAGCATCTACAGTTGCCTCGGTGCGGCGCGGGCCAGTGCGCATGCGGTGCGCGGGCGCATCACCGCGGACATGTGGGAGAACATCAACGCTACCTGGCTGGAGATTCGCGGCATTGCCGAACAGGGCCTCAGCCGTTACGGCATGAGCCGTTTCTGCGAGTGGATCAAGGAGCGCTCGCACCTGTTCCGGGGCGCGTCCTACGGCACGATCATGCGCAACGATGCGTTCCGCTTCATTCGTCTGGGGACGTTCATCGAGCGTGCGGACAACACGCTGCGCCTGCTCGATGCGCGCTATGAAATGGCCGGCGATCAGGCCGAGGCCGTCAGTGACGGTACGGCGCACGCCTATTACCAGTGGAGTGCACTGTTGCGAGCGCTGTCATCGTTCGAGGCCTACACCGAGATCTACCGCGACGCCCCCGGCGCCCGGCATGTCGCCGAGCTGCTGCTGTTGCGCGCCGATGTGCCGCGCTCGTTGCGCGCCTGCACCGAGGAAATCGACCAGATCCTCGCCCAGTTGCCCGGCGCCAATGGCCGTCCGGCACAACGCCTTGCTGCCGAAATGGACGCGCGTCTGCGCTACACCGGCATCAACGAAATCCTCGCCGAAGGCCTGCACGCCTGGCTCACCGAATTCATCCCGCTGGTGCGCCAGTTGGGCAACGCGATTCACAGTTCATACCTGGAGGCTGCATGAGACTTTCCATTAGCCACGAGACCACCTATCACTATGAAGATCAGGTGCGGGCGAGCATCCAGTATCTGCGCCTGACCCCGCACGACAGCGAGCGTCAGCACGTGTTGAGCTGGCAGCTCGACCTGCCGCGTCCGGTGCGCGCCCAGCTCGATCCGTTCGGCAATATCCTGCATGTGCTGACCATGGATGAGCCGCACGAAGCGATCATCATCGGCGCCCGCGGCCAGGTCGATATCGACGAATTGCGTGAGGCCGAGCATGAGAGCCAGTCGGCGCTGCCGTTCCTGCGTTTCACCCGGCTGACCGAGGCCGACGAAGGGCTACGGGCGTTTGCCGACAAATCCTGCAAACAGCGGCGCGATCGCACCGCGCTGATCGACCTGATGCACGGTTTGAACCAGCACATCAGCTATACGCCGGGTTCGACTGAAGTCGACACCAGCGCCGCCGAAGCCTTTGCCGGGCGCGCCGGGGTTTGTCAGGATCACACCCATGCGTTTCTCGCTTGTGCACGCAGCCTGGGGATTCCGTCGCGTTATGTGTCGGGTTATCTGTACAGCGAGGACGCCGAACATCTGGCCAGTCATGCCTGGGCCGAAGCGTGGCTGGATGACGCTTGGTACAGCTTTGACGTGACCAACCAGTTGGCCCGCCCGGAGCGGCATCTGAAACTGGCGGTGGGCCTGGATTATCTGGATGCCTGCCCGGTGCGCGGCATGCGTCGGGGCGGTGGTTGTGAGCAGATGCATGCGAAGGTGTTCGTGTCGCCGACGCCGGTTATTTCCGTGCAACAACAGTAATTTGCTTCACACAAAACCCTGTAGGAGCGAGCCTGCTCGCGAAAGCGGTTTATCAGTCAGCAATGTGGTGTCTGAAACTCCGCTTTCGCGAGCAGGCTCGCTCCCACATGGGGAGTTGCATCAGGGCTTAACCTTGCGCCCAGCCATGTGTTGCAAATAGCCGATCAACAACTGCAAATCCCTCTCCGGCAACACCTCTGCCGAAAACCCCGGCATCTTCGCCTGAGGCCACTGGCGCAAACTCTGCGGATCGCGAATGTAGCGCTTGAGAAAATCCGCGCCGAAGTACTCAGTCGGGTTGTACGGAATATTCAGATCCGGCCCGAACTGCGCATCCCCCGCACCGTTCAACCGGTGGCAGGCCAGGCAGTTCTTCTGGAACAGCGCAAAACCCTGATTCACCGGGTCATCCGCTTTCAGCTTGGGATCCGGCAACAGCGCCGGGAAGCGCTCGGCCACCGGCGCCATGCGCTTGATGCTCGCCACTTGGAACGGCCATTGCTCAGGGCTGATGTTGCCGGCTTGCGGGTCAGTCCACACCAGATAGAACGGCCCGGCGCTGTGTTTACCCTCGGACAGCGGCGGCCACGGCTGCGTCGGGTCCTCGATCGCCAGCCAGGCCTGCGCGCCTTTGCTGTTGAGCAACGGCGCAGCGGCCAGTTCGGCGGCAAACCCGTCCAGCGCCACCGCTTGCAGGTGATCGGCCGGTTTGATCCCGGTGAGCAGCGCCGCCACGGGCACGGCGCGATAAGTCATGTCTTTCTTGTAGGACACATCGTTCTTGATGGTCAGAGTTTGTGCTTGCGGATGCTTGAGCAACTCTTCGGTCTGCCAGGTGCGACTGTTCGCGCCCAGCTCCAGCGTGAGCTGCGCCGCAGACAAGGGCATGCTCAGCAGCAAGGCCCAGAACACAATGAGCGTTTTCAAATGATCGCCGTCCCTGTCGTGGAAGTGCGCAAAGGTTCGCACAGCCACGCTGGCCCGGGTAGCGGGCCAGTCACATTTTGTCTGGCGATAGCGGACGCCTGCCGCTTGAGTCAGCCAATCACCTTGGTCAGATTGGGCAAAATCAACAGCAGCGTGGTGGCGAAAAGAATGAGTCCTGCTTGACGAACTTTCGGTTGTTTGAACATGGCTTGACCGCCTTTATTGTTATTTCCTGATGTCTGCCTGCATATCCATGACGGCAAACGCTGCACTTCCTGTTGAAGAACGTCGGCCCCGGCAAAACCCGACGACCCTGACGTACATTTACTACCTTAGAGCCCGCGTCACGCTTGGCTTAGATCCATTTCATATGTATTTGCTGCCGTTTGCGATAAAAACGGCATGAGGCTTATTGCCAGCTTCTTCGCCGCCCGCTTGCTAGACAACTCGCTGACCTGAACCGGTTCACCTGAGGGTGAATGACCGTCCGTCTGAGCGTGCACGTCAACGTCATTGAGCGCTGTGGTCATTGAATCAATGCGCGCTCGGGACAACAGTGACACTACGAAATTCACTCACCGCACAGGTTCGAGGACGTCATGACCCAAGCTTTGATTTTCGATGCGTTACGCACGCCCCGCGGCAAAGGCAAGGCCGATGGCGCGCTGCACAGCGTCAAACCGGTGAATCTGGTCGCGGGGTTGTTGACCGCACTGCAAAGCCGTACCGCGCTGGACACCAGTCAGGTCGATGACGTGGTGCTCGGCTGCGTCACGCCGATTGGCGATCAGGGCTCGGACATTGCCAAGACTGCGGTGCAGGTGGCGGATTGGGACGTTAGCGTGGCCGGCGTGCAGATCAACCGTTTTTGCGCCTCGGGTCTGGAAGCGGTCAACCTCGGCGCGATGAAAGTGCGCTCGGGCTTCGAGGATCTGGTGGTGGTCGGTGGCGTCGAGTCGATGTCGCGGGTGCCGATGGGCAGTGACGGCGGCGCCTGGGCACTGGATCCGCAAACCAATCTGCACAGCCACTTCACCCCGCAGGGCGTTGGTGCGGACCTGATCGCCACCCTTGAAGGCTTCAGCCGTGAGGATGTCGATGCCTACGCGCTGCACTCGCAACAGAAAGCCGCACGGGCGCGGGCCGACGGTTCCTTCAACAAGTCGCTGGTGCCGGTGCAGGATCAGAACGGCATCATCCTGCTCGATCACGACGAATTCGTTCGCGCCGAGTCGACGATGGAAGGCCTCGGCAAACTCAAGCCAAGTTTCGAAATGATCGGCCAGATGGGTTTCGACGCCACGGCGCTGCGGGTTTACAGCCACGTCGAGCGGATCAATCACGTGCATACGCCGGGCAACAGCTCCGGGATCGTTGACGGTGCGGCGCTGATGTTGATCGGCTCCGAAGCCAAGGGTCGTGCACTGGGCCTGCAACCACGGGCCCGGATCGTCGCCACGGCGGTCACCAGCACTGACCCGACCATCATGCTCACCGGCCCGGCACCGGCCACCCGCAAGGCTTTGGCCAAGGCGGGCTTGCGCGTGGAAGACATTGATCTGTTCGAGGTCAACGAGGCGTTTGCCTCGGTGGTGCTCAAGTTCATCAAGGACATGGCGGTGGACCCGGACAAGGTCAATGTCAACGGCGGCTCCATCGCCATGGGGCATCCACTGGGCGCCACCGGGTGCGCGATCCTCGGCACTTTGCTCGATGAACTGGAAGCCCGGCGCCTGCGCTATGGCCTGGCGACGCTGTGTGTCGGCGGCGGCATGGGCATTGCCACCATCATCGAACGCCTTTGAGCCCCGAATTCAAGGAAACCTTGTTATGAGCGAAGCCATTCGTTACGAAAAAGGCCAGGACGCCATCGTCGTGTTGACCATCGACATGCCGGGCCAGAGCGCCAACACCATGAACGCCGTGTACCGCGAGGCCATGGGCGCCTGCGTTGCGCGGCTGGTGGCGGAAAAAGACAGCATCGCCGGGGTGATCATCACCTCGGCGAAGAAAACCTTCTTTGCCGGCGGCGACCTCAATGAGCTGATCAAGGTCGGTAAACCCGAGGCCAAAGCGTTCTATGACATGGTGCTGAGCCTCAAGGGGCAGTTGCGCACCCTGGAAACCCTCGGCAAACCGGTGGTCGCGGCGATCAACGGCGCCGCGCTCGGCGGTGGCTGGGAAATCTGTCTGGCCTGCCATCACCGGGTGGCGCTGGACGATGCGGCGGTGCAGCTCGGTCTGCCGGAAGTGACGCTGGGCCTGCTGCCGGGCGGCGGCGGGGTGGTGCGCATGGTGCGTATGCTCGGCATCGAAAAAGCCTTGCCGTACTTGCTCGAAGGCAAAAAGGTGCGCCCGCAACAGGCATTGCAGGCCGGTCTGATCGATGAACTGGCGGCGGATCGTGACGAGTTGCTGGCCAAGGCGCGCGCCTGGATTGTCGCCAACCCGGGCGCGGTGCAGCGTTGGGACGTGAAGGGCTATCAGATCCCCGGCGGCACACCGTCGAATCCGAAAGTCGCGCAGATGCTGGCGATAGCGCCGTCGATCCTGCGCAGCAAGACTCAGGGCACGCTGCCGGCGCCAGAGAAGATTCTGTGTGCGGCGGTGGAAGGCGCGCAGGTCGATTTTGATACCGCGCACCTGATCGAAACCCGTTACTTCACCGAACTGACCACCGGGCAGATCTCGAAAAACCTGATCGGCACCTTCTGGTTCCAGCTCAACGAGATCAACGCCGGCAGTTCGCGGCCGCAGGGTTTTGCGCCATATGTCACGCGCAAGGTCGGTGTGCTCGGTGCGGGCATGATGGGCGCCGGGATCGCCTTTGTCAGTGCCTCAGCCGGCATCGACGTAGTGCTCAAGGACATCAACCTGGCGGCGGCCGAGAAGGGCAAGGCCCATTCGGCGGCGCTGCTGGACAAAAAAGTCGACCGTGGCCAGATGACGGCCGAAAAGCGCGAAGCGGTGCTGGCGCGGATCCACGCCACTGAAGATGATGCGGATCTGGCGGGTTGTGATCTGATCATCGAGGCGGTGTTCGAGGATCGCGAACTCAAGGCGACGGTCTCGTCGGCAGCGCAAAAAATAGTGGGTTCTGATGCAGTGATTGCCTCCAACACTTCAACCTTGCCGATCACTGGACTGGCGACCGCAGTACCCGATCAGAGCAAATTCATCGGTCTGCATTTCTTCAGTCCGGTGGACAAAATGCCGCTGGTGGAAATCATCAAAGGCGCGCAGACCAGCGCTGAAACCCTGGCGCGGGGTTTCGACTTCGTCCTGCAAATCAAGAAAACCCCGATCGTGGTCAATGACAGTCGCGGCTTCTTTACCTCGCGGGTGTTTGGCACCTTCACCAATGAAGGCATCGCCATGCTCGGCGAGGGCGTGAGCGCGCCGATGATCGAGACCGAAGCGCGCAAGGCCGGGATGCCGGTCGGGCCGCTGGCGATCTCCGACGAAGTTTCCCTCAGCCTGATGAGCCATATCCGTCAGCAAACGGCTAAAGACCTGCAAGCGGAAGGGAAACCGCTGATAGAACACCCGGCCTTCGCCGTGATTGACTTGCTGCTCAACGAATACAAGCGCCCGGGCAAAGCCGCTGGCGGTGGTTTCTACGATTACCCGGCGGGTGGTCAGAAACATCTGTGGCCGGAGTTGAGGACGCGCTTCGAGAAAGCCGACGGGCAGATTTCGCCGAAGGATGTGCGTGATCGTCTGCTGTTCGTGCAGGCCCTGGAAACCGTGCGCTGCGTGGAGGAGGGCGTGCTCACCTCGACGGCGGATGCCAACGTCGGCTCGATCTTCGGCATCGGCTTTGCGCCGTGGACCGGCGGCGCCTTGCAATTCATCAATCAGTACGGGGTGCAAGACTTCGTCGCACGCGCGCAGTATCTGGCCGAGCAGTACGGCGAGCGCTTTGCGCCACCGGCGCTGCTGCTGGAAAAAGCCGCGAAAGGCGAGCTGTTTTAAGTGAGCGGCTGAACGCTGCGGGGCTTGCCTTGCCGGGGTGTTTCAAGGCAGGCTCTGGGGTGTTCATTATTCCCATCACGTGTCAGGTATTTTTTATGTCGCTACGCATCTGCATTCTGGAAACCGACATCCTGCGTCCGGAATTGGTCGATCAATATCAGGGTTACGGGCAGATGTTTCAGCGCCTGTTCTCGCAGCAACCGATTGCCGCCGAGTTCACCGTGTACAACGTGATGCAGGGCGAATACCCCAGCGACGACCTGACCTTCGATGCGTACCTGATCACCGGCAGCAAGGCCGATTCGTTCGGCACCGACCCGTGGATCCAGACCCTCAAGCAATACCTGCTGACCCGCTACGAGCGTGGCGACAAGCTGCTCGGCGTGTGCTTCGGCCATCAATTGCTGGCGCTGCTGCTCGGTGGCAAGAGCGAGCGCGCTAGCCAGGGCTGGGGCGTCGGCACCCACAACTACAAACTCGCGGCCAAGGCGCCGTGGATGAGCCCGGTGCGAGAAGAGCTGACGCTGCTGATCAGCCACCAGGATCAGGTCACTGCGCTGCCGGAAAACGCCACGGTCATCGCTTCCAGCGATTTCTGCCCGTTTGCCGCGTACCACATCAACGATCAGGTGCTGTGCTTCCAGGGGCACCCGGAATTCATTCACGACTATTCGCGGGCGCTGCTGGATCTGCGCCAGGACGCGCTGGGTTCGCAGATCTACTCGAAAGGCGTGGCCAGCCTGGAGCAGGAGCACCATGGCACCACCGTGGCGGAATGGATGATGCGGTTTGTGGCGCACAAGCCAGAAGCTGCAGCGATTTAAGACCTGACATTTACCTATGTGGCGAGGGAGCTTGCTCCCGCTCGGATGCGCAGCGGCCGTAATTTACGGCAACTTGATTTTTGTATGGGGCGCTTCGCACCCCAGCGGGAGCAAGCTCCCTCGCCACAGGACTACAACCACCCCGACCTCTTGAAACTCGCCCACAAACTCACACACCCCACCGTAATAAACCCCAACACAGCGAAATAGCCGTAGTGCCAGCTCAGCTCCGGCATGTTCTGGAAGTTCATCCCGTAAATCCCCGCCACCGCCGTCGGGAATGCCAGAATCGCCGCCCACGCGGCAAACTTGCGTTGCACCACGCTCTGCCGTGACGCCTCGAGCAGCACGCCGATTTCGATGGTCTGGCTGGCGATGTCGGCCAGGGTGGTCAGGTCTTCCATCTGCCGCGTGACATGGATCTGCACATCGCGGAAGTACGGGCGCATGTTCTTGTCGATGAACGGGAAGCTCAGCTTCTGCAGCTCCTCGCCAATCTCCACCATCGGCGCTGCATAGCGGCGCAGGCGCAAAACGTCGCGGCGCAGACCGTGGAGTTTCTGAATGTCATGCTCGTTCAACGCACTGCACAGCACGTTGCGCTCCAGTTCATCAATCTCGGCATGAATCGCTTCGCCCACCGGTTGGTAGTTTTCGATGACGAAATCCAGCAGCGCATACAGGACGAAATCTTCGCCGTGCTCCAGCAGCAGCGGCCGCGCCTCACAGCGTTGGCGGACATGCGCGTAGGACGCCGAGTGGCCGTTGCGGGCGGTGATGATGTAGCCCTTGCCGGCGAAGATGTGCGTTTCGATGAACTGCAAGATCCCATGTTCGCGGATCGGCGAGTAGGTGACGATAAACAAGGCGTCACCAAAGGTTTCCAGCTTCGGCCGGCTGTGTTTTTCCAGGGCGTCTTCAATGGCCAGTTCGTGCAGGTTGAACTGGCGCTGCAGATTGGCCAGCTCCTGAGCGTCCGGCTCTTCCAGGCCGATCCAGACAAAATGTCCGGTTTTTGCGGCCCAGGCGGCACCTTCGTCAAGCGTGATATTGGTGACTTTCTTACCGGCGCTGTAAACCGCAGCAGCAACAACTCGACCCATGGTGGTGGTTCACTTCTTCTTGGCAGATGGCAGGGAATACAAGGCTTCAGCTTAGCTGTGTCGCTGCTTGAGAGTCAGTGAAATCTGTACAGTTCACCCGGCAAAAGAAAACCCGCACAAGGCGGGTTTTTTTACGCAGCCTGCAGCTGCTGATCCATCGCGGCGATGCATTCGCGCATCTGCTCGCGGCACTGGGACATGAGCATGGGCATGTCATCCATGGTCAGCCCGGCTGTAGGAATCGCCGGCAGCGAGCGTATGAGAATTTTCCCGCTACGCCAGCGGTTCAGGCGCATGTGCTTGATGTAGCTGCTGACGCACACCGGCACGATCGGCACACCGGCGGCGATCGCCATCTGGAACGCGCCTTTCTTGAACGGCAGCAGTTCTTCACCGAGGTTGCGCGTGCCTTCCGGGAATACCCAGATCGACGTGTCTTCGTGCTGCAAGGTGTGGGTGGTGGTGAGCATCGACTTGCGCGCCTTGTGCGCGTTGCCGCGATCGATCAACACGTTGCCCGCGAGCCAGAACAGTTGCCCGAACAGCGGCACCCATTTCAGGCTCTTCTTGCCGATGCATACGGTACGCCGAGGCACCACGTTGCCGAACACGAACAGGTCATAGTTGGACTGATGGTTGGCAACGATCACGCAGCTATCGGGCTTATTCATCAACGGACCGACGTCGGCCTTCACCCGCAAACGCAGGATGCACATGGCCGGAAGGGCGTAGAGGCGGGCGCACAGTCGGCTGTTGTCCGGATTGAACGGCCGGCACAGCCCGAGGATCACCCCCAACACGCCGGCCAGAATAAAGTGCAGGCCCATCAATAACATACGAAACACAAACAGCATTTTCAGGCCCCACCGGGACAAAAGGTGGCGCAGTGTACGGATGTGCACTGTTTTCGGCAATTGCTGCTATAGAGTCCGGAGATAGGCGATGTTTAAGCGCATGTTTCCAAGTTGATCGTCAGACGCGTCCTAGAGCTGTCGGCGGATGATCAACCGAACGCGCAAGAAAAAGCCCGACACGACGGTCGGGCTTTTCTTCGGCTCGGGGAGCGTGGGCTCAGCCCAGGTGCTCCTGATCCTGGATGATCGCGTTGTCGAGGGCTTCGAGCAGCGCCTTGCGCACTTTGAGCTTGGTGTTCTTGTGCGCATTCATGTTGATCTTCTTCAACTGACGCGCCGCGGCCAGGGCTGCGCCTTGCAGCTCTTCGGCAGCCACCACCTTGTCGAGGAAACCGGCATCCACCGCGCTTTTCGGATCAAACATTTCGCCGTTGATCACCGAACGGTGGAACGCCGAACGACGCAGACGATCACGCGCCAGCTCAATGCCGGCGTGATGCATGGTCATGCCGATCTGCACTTCGTTCAGACCGATGCTGAACGGGCCGTCGACACCGATGCGGTAGTCGGCGGACAGCAGCAGGAATGCACCTTTGGCCACGGCGTGGCCTGGGCAGGCAACGATCACCGGAAACGGGTGGGACAGCAGGCGACGGGCGAGAGTCGAACCCGCAGTCACCAGCGCCACGGCTTCTTTCGGGCCGGCGGTCATCACCTTCAAGTCATAGCCGCCCGACAGAATCCCCGGCTGACCGGTAATGATCACGATGGCACGATCAGTCTTCGCCTGATCCAGCGCCGCGTTGAACGCCGCAATCACGTCCGGGGAAATGGCATTGACCTTGCCGTTGTTCAAGGTCAGGGTCGCGATACCGTCTTCGAGGTGGTAGGCAATCAACTCACTCATGACGCTATTCCTTGTAAGAAAGATGGGCAGACGTTACCCACCACCGTAGGCCAGGTAAAGCGCTGTGACTGACTCGCCGGTCACCGTTTCCGGCCGCGCCCGGCGTAGCACGCCGTTCTGCTTCTATATAGAAGGGCGGCCGTCACCAGAGATTGGCCGGTTTGCCATCGTCCAAGGTGGGGCGAAACGCCTTTTTGTCTTAACCACATGAAAATTCTGAAAAAAAGTTTGCCATCAGAAAAGCTTTCGACTACATTAGCGCGCCTCGACAGACAGAACATGTTTGAAGAGATACGGTGAAGTGTCCGAGTGGCTTAAGGAGCACGCCTGGAAAGTGTGTATACAGGAAACTGTATCGAGAGTTCGAATCTCTCCTTCACCGCCAAATTTGAAACGACTAAACCCCTGAAAACGTTAAAGTTTTCAGGGGTTTTGTGTTTTTAGGGGGGCAAAAAAGGCCCACATGGGAACATCCATGGGAATATGGGCTGCTGGGTTGCCCGCTTCCGAAGCCCTGTTTACGGAGCGTCGTCTCCACCTGGAGGCTGAATGCCCAAGGCGTGCTGCAGCATACCGATGACGTCCGGGCCGTCCTCGTTGATCCACATGCCGTAGTGCTGTCGGATCATGTTCGCGCTGGTGTGGCCCATCTACTCCCGAACGCCATTAGCTTTCAAGTGTGCTTTGAAAAGCCTATCTCCCACGACAAATTTGCTAACGTATGGCTGGCCGCTCTTGGTGTTCAGAAATACGGAGTGCAGCTTGTGCTTGCAGACTGTCTCTCTGTTTAGGTCGACTATATCTATTGTTTCCACGAGCTTACGCCTGCTCAATTCGTCAAACTTCCGCAGGCATCTCGCATGTGTATTAGGTACTGTAGGTGTAAGTTATGGCTGCAAAGCGTTTATCGAACCCGATTGTTCCAAACTGACTTCGCATTATCCATCATCTCCATCAAGGACTTTGCGAAGTTTGCGGGGTCCATTTCTCCGAGTTTATAAGATTCAATCATTCCTTGGTGCGGATACTCTAGAATTATCTGATTATTAATCGCTTTAATTTTGGTATCTTGGTTTTGGAATATGTTTGTATCTTTTAGGTATTCTTTTATTTTTAGAATTAATGTTTCATGTGGGGCGCTGTTGGTTTTATTGTTTTTGGTGTTCGTGCTTTCTGAACTAGCATGTGTTTTTTTGTCGGGTGAGCCGTAGTTATTTTGGGGGGTAAAGCGGAGTGTTGTGTCGATGTACTCCTTATATTTTTCGTTTGCGCTAGTTAGCTGTGTGATATCACTGCGCTGAAGCGCACTCATGGTCTCGAGCTCAAGTATTCTTGCTGTTAAGTCTTTTTCGCGGGGTATAACTGTTTTCGATTCTTCTGTCAGCTGAAGGACGGATGATTTCAAAAATTCTATTTCGCTATCTTTTCTTTTTGTTTGCTCTTCAAAGTCGATTTGTATTTGGACAGCGGCTTTTCTGATCTTTCTTGCTTCATCTCGGGTGATTGGTGTTTCATCGTCAATCTTTTGTTGGATTTCTTTTAGTTTTTTTCTATTGTTTCGGGATATTTCGTAAATTTTAGCTGCTGGATAGGGGTAAACTAAAATTATCGCAAGGGTCGCTATAAGAGGGAAAAATACCCCTTTCAGCATGTAGTCCTGAACTGAGGAGAAAAGATTGAACTCTATATAAGTTATCTTTTCTGGTGCTGAAAGAGATGAGAATAGTATTAATATTAGTTTGTAGTTTATCAAGCACCATGAGATAAGAAATGATCCTAAGAGTGGGCTGGTTACACGCTCATATAGTTGGGCTTTTATAGTGGTTGTTATATCGTCTAGCATATGTATTGGTTCTTTTTGGCTGTAGAAAATAGTGGCTTGCGGCCATCATAGATTTCTTCACTCCTTCTCACAAGTACAAAACTAACTTTGTGATTTCAGATCTGATCTTCAACGTCAAATTAAATTACTAGCCCCCTGGATACGTTAAAGTTTTCGTGGGGGCACCATTCGGTTATATGCGGACATCCTTTGGAACACCGGCGGCTGAATGACCTGTGCTTTAACCTCGGTTTACAGGGATTCTTCACCATTTGGTGGCTGTATGCCCATGGCATGTTGCAGCATACCGATGACATCCGGGCCGTCCTCGTTGATCCACGTGCCGTAGTGCTGTCGGATCATGTTCGCTTGTGTGCCCCATCTGCTCCGCGATCCAGTCGACCGAGGCAACCCCGGTGGTCAGCAACTGGCTGGCGTAGGTGTGGCGGCACTGGCCAGGACCGCGATAGCGAACGCCGGCCGCTTTCAAGTGCGCTTTGAAGAATCTGTCCCTCACGACGAAGTCGCTGACGTGCGGCAGGCCGCTCTTGGTATTGAGGAATACAAAGTGCAGCTTATGCTTGCGGACTGTCTTGTTGTCCCGCTCGACGACTTCGACCGTATCCACGGTCTTGAGCTGGTTGATCGCGTTCAACTTGCGAAGGGCATCCCACGCGGGTTCCAGCAGACGCACCTTGCGCGTAGAGCGCCGAGTCTTCGTCACGCGATAGGCCCCCCGCACCTTTGATCTGCGGAAAGTCACCGTTCCTTGTTTCAGATCGACGTCCTCCCACGCCAGCGCGATGGTCTCCGACACCCGTGGGCCTGCCCAAATCATGAACTGAACCATCAGCAGTTCCTGGGTGCGGTTGGTGCGTGTTTCGAGAATCTGCTCTATCTCCGCACTGATGAATGGATCCGGTGCTTCTGGATCGGGCAGACGCACGAATAACCCTCAGTCGGATCGTGCGCGACCTTCTGCCGTGTGCGGTAGAGTCTGAACACCTGGCGCACATTGCTGATGATGTCGCGGATGGTCTTTTCTTCGGGCGCTTCGACAGCGGCCCCTGAATCCAGTCTTGCAGGTCCAGGTGGTAAATCTGATCGATTTGAATGTTATCCCAACGCGGCCGCCCGTGGACCTTTGCCTTGTTTTTGTACCCGAAAGAAGTCGCGGCCACGCTGTTGTTTTAGATGGTCAGCCCAACTCCTAGTTAGTGCCCCGAAACTGTTCACAGCGAGCTTGGTCGACTCGGGAAAATGCCGGCGGTGCTGCCGGACGAGTTCCAGTTGTTATTCCCAATCTGCTTAGCAATCAAGTCAATCGAAGCACCGCACTTGGGTATGCAATTGGCTGGTATAGGTATGCGGGCACTGACCATGCAACCAAGTTTCGCGAAAGGATGAAGAGGATTTTTAGCCAGCCAGTCTTTTTCATTTACGTAAGGTAGATCTGGCACCAGAGAGGACCATGATTCGCAGGAGAGCACCAGCTCGTTTGAAAACACTAAATATGTTGTTTGAGTTATGAATTTCTAGAGCATGAATGAGGCGACGAACGGTTTGTTTTCTACGGAGCTGAATCGTAATACCTGTCAAGTTTTACAGTATACAAATTTCTCCGTGCAGCGCCTTATCTGCGGGGACGGCGTAATTAAGCTTTTATATCACTTGTAAGGAGATCGATATGTCAGAGAGAAATGTCAAGGGGGTTGTTAAATCATTTTCGGAGATTGGCATCGTTTGGGGAAGTCCAGCGCAAAATTTGCCATTATCAGTCCGGATGATGGGAGTAAGGATGTTGCCATCGCTATAGGAGAAAATTTTGATAGGAATACCGGAAAGCAATACCTTTCCGTTGGAGACAAAGTTCGTTATCTCGTAATGGATGGTCCATCGGGAAGAGAGCTTACAGGGATGCTAAAGAAAATATAATCTGTGCAGTTGAGTTCACGATTGCTATAAAAACTGACTGCGTGAGGTTGCAAATAAACGAACTGTACGATGAATGAGTTGAGTGTTCGCTACCTCTAATCTCAAGTATTGCCCAAGTGCTGAGCCGCCTATGAGGCGGCTTTTTACTAGCTAAATTTTAATGTGTAATATTTTAAAATTCCTACTTAGAAAAGTGACATCTCGCCCTATGAGTTGCACATTGTAGGACTTGTGCTGACACCAGGATTGGTGTGACCGAGCTGACTGAGGGACGCGGAGGGCGATAGAACGAGTTGGGGACTGGCGTGCTACAAAGGGGCGAGTCGGGCTTTTGCACTTGCACGCTCCGCCTTCGTCCTGCCTTTAGAATAATTCGACGTACAGGTTACACAGGAAGGGTTCGGTCTGATTTCCCATAGCGCATTACAATCGCCGTTTTATCAGTAGAAAAAAGGACTGTTCCCATGATCATTTCCACCACCCACGCCATCGAAGGCCGACAGATCACCGCGTACCTGGACATTGTCAGCGCGGAGTCGGTGCAGGGCGTCAACGTGATCCGTGACATGTTTGCCGGCATGCGCGATTTTTTTGGTGGGCGCTCGCAGACGCTGGAGCGTGCGTTGAAAGAGGCGCGGGTTCAGGCGACGGACGAGATCAAGGAACGGGCGCGGGCGTTGCAGGCGGATGCGGTGGTCGGGCTGGATTTCGAGATCAGCATGCCGGCGGGCAAGGGTGGCATGGTTGTGGTGTTCGCGACGGGTACGGCGGTCAAGTTGCGTTGATGCAGTCGCGGTGTTCAAGCGAGCCCATTCAGATGATGAATGGGCTTTTTGCTTTTCTGCTTTCGATCAGCCCTGTGGCTTGAGGATGACAAGCCCGTGGGCGTCATAGGTCAGGGGCGTATCGACTGCGACCATCGGCGGGGTGCCGGTGGAGGGCGTCGGATCGGCCGGCTGACTCGGGTGGTAGATAACGCCGGGGGTCAGAACCGGTTTGTCCGGGTAGGTGATGGTGATGTCGCCTGAAGCGAGCTTTTCCTTGAATTTCTCACCGGCGGCTTTGCCGGCAGCGATTTGTTCGTCCGTGAGTTTTACGACCGGCATTTCCGGGAATCCGTTGATTTTCATGTTCTCTCCTTGAGATTCATTTGTATGAAAAAGGGCAACGGCCTGTGGGCGGGAATCTTTAGCGTTGTGAGATCAACGGTGGGTTCGGATGTTGAGCAGGTGTAGGCCATTCGTCGGGCATCGGTCTAACTGAACCACAAGTCCGGTAATGACCGGCTAGTCTCAAAAGCCTTGGAGGTCGATATTTTCTCAGGCAAAAGGGCTTTGCCGGTGTCGATCTATCGCAAAGGGGAGAGGCTATGACTGATCCGTATATCGAAGACGATGGAGCCGAATTTTCATTCAACAACTGTGTCCGTTGCGGCCAGACGGAATACCAATCGGGCTTTGGCGAGGATCCGGTGCAGACCGGCAAGATCAAGTCCACGGCGCCCAAGGGGCCGAAAGCCAAATTCCTTCCAAAGGTCTCGGCCCGCTCAAGAAAATAAAGTGAGACCGAACGACCCCGTCTATGAACGGGGTTTTTTATGCCTGCTGTTTATGAAAAGGAAATCTCCTACAAACTCTTGGCCGAGTTTGGTGTTTTTCACAAACTTTTCACGTCCACGGACGTAGGGTGAAGCCATCCGTTAGAAAGCAAGTCTCCAGCCCGTCTCCCCAGCGGGCTTTTTTTTGCCTGCGATAAAACCTTTGGCGAAATCGCTGTCCAATCGGCGCCAAGTGCGCGGCGGCAGCTGATTTGTCTGGACTTCAGCGCGTCGGCAGCTTTCAATCTCGGCCCCTTTTGATCTCCCTATTTTTGAGGTTTTCGTCATGCGTCTAACATTGCCTGCTCTGGTTCTGGGGCTTCTGGTTGCTCAAGGTGCGGTCGCCGGTGAAGGCACTGCTGCACTCGGCGGCGGTCTGGGTGGCGCGCTGGGTAACGTGGTCGGCCAGAAGATGGGCGGCAGCACGGGCGCAGCGATTGGTGCCGGTGTTGCAGGCGCGGCCGGCAGTGCGATGGCAGCCGGCAAGGGCAGCCGCACCAAAGCGGCTATCGGCGGTGGTGTTGGCGCGGCCGGTGGTTCGGTGATCGGCAACAGCCTGGGTGGCCGAAATGGCGCGACCATTGGCGCCGGTCTGGGTGGCGCTGCCGGTGGTGCCGTCGGCGCCAACCTGTCCAAAGGTCACAAGCGTCACTGATAGCGAACGTTTGTCAGAAACAGCCCGGCTCGATGTCGGGCTTTTTCATGGCTGAACGTTTTCTCGAAAAATGTCTCCAATCTGACATAGGCCCTATGGGCATACCCTCCCGATTCGGGAACTGTGAGGTTCAAATGCGCTTGTCATTGTCTGCACTGTTTTTCGGATTATTCATCGCTCAAGGTGCGATGGCCGCCGGAGATGGCAGCGCCGCCGTAGGTGGCGGTTTGGGCGGTGTCCTCGGTAACGTGGTCGGTGGCCAGCTAGGTGGCAGCACCGGTGCCGCGGTTGGCGCAGGTGTCGGTGGCGCGGCGGGCAGCGCGGTTGGGGCGAATAAACACAATCGCACCGAAGCCGCCATTGGTGGTGGCCTCGGCGCTGCCGGCGGCTCGGTGGTCGGCAACAGCCTGGGCGGCTCCACCGGTTCGGCCATTGGTGCCGGTTTGGGCGGCGCAGCGGGTGGTGCGGTGGGCAACAACCTGGGTGACGACGGTGGTAGAGCTCATTCCGGTGGTGGTCACAAGCACAACAAGTACAAACACAAAAACCGCCATCACTGATTGAGTATTCGAAAACAAACCCGGCCTGGCGCCGGGTTTTTCGTTTCTGGCGGTCGGACACTGGAACGATTGGCTGTAAGGCTTTTCGAACGTTATACAACCCACCAGACGTAGAGGTTTGCCATGACGCCCGAAACCGAAGGCAAGGAAGAAAAAGGCCCGAGTGGTCTGCCGTTTATCAATGATCCGGGGAACGAGGATCCGGGGTCGCTGATGGATGATGCGACGGTGCCGTTGAATGATGCGGATGAGGCTTTGGATGAGGAGTATGAAGAGGATGAGGATGAGCAATAAGTTGTCTTGAAAGTCGAGCGTGGCGGCGCACTGAATTTAAATATCCGGGGCCTGTACTTCAGGCCCTTTGATTCGGATTGGTTTGTTCTCGAGGTCAAGCTTGTTAAACAATCGTCAAGGCGGACGAAAGCAAACCGACAAAATATTTTGTTATTTGGCAGTTAAATCAGGGTTGATGAGTATGTAAAGATTATCTGATGCCGACATTTTTTTTATTCGGCCTGATGCGATGTACTCTTTAAACTCCTTTTCAACTGTTTTTTTGTCGCAGTATTTTTTATATTTGGATGGCCTGTCACTGGCATAAATGTAAAGGCGCCAAACATCAAAACCGTCGATTCTACTGTTTGAACCGTAATCGAAATTCACTGATTCTGTAGTGAAGTGAACGATGCATCCAACTCCATGAAGCTCGTATTGGGTGTTGTCAGTTATGTTACCGCACCGTTGTATTTGATTGCTGCGCCAAAGCCTCAGGATATTTCTGGTACCAAATCTTTTCTCGAGCAGCAACGTCGCACTATCAACCTTAGAAAGAAAGTCGTTAATGAGGTCTTCAAGGTTTTTGTCTTTTTTATTCATCTTCTTCTGCGATGCTCCAATCTGTCATTACCGACGTTAGCCGCTGACTCTAGCACTTCTTCAATAGTGTTTAGGTTGCCGTGGTGATCTTCGATGTTGGTTATTAGCTGGATCGTTACTTCGGTAGAGGTTTGTCGTGCAGCCGAAGCTCTATGATGGCCATCTAAAATGTAAAGGTTTCCGTGGTGCTCAGCGACATCTATAGGAAACTCGCGGTTAAACCCAATATCTCCCATTTCTATCCTCATTTTCTCGACTAGTCTAGTTGAGGTTTTCCCCATGAGCGCATGTGTTCGTTTCAATGTTTTTGGGTCTACGCCATGAGTTAGATTTGGTACCTGCGGTTCACCCTCATCAACCTTAGCCCCAACAATCCCACCCGGTACTTCACACCCAGGCTTATTCGGCGGCGGACAATTGGAATTCAACCCCAACGGATCCACCCAACCCGTCGGATTCGGTACGTACCGGTACTGATTCAACCCACCCGCCAACTTCACCGGATCCGGCGTCAGATACCTGCCCAACCTCGGGTCGTAATACCGATGCCGGTTGTAATGCAGCCCACTCTCCGCATCGAAATACTGCCCTTGAAAGCGCAGCGGCTGGTCCAGGTAGTCCTCGCCCGCGAGGGTGATCGCCGACACCTTGCCGTAGGCGTCGTATTG
>NZ_JAJSLU010000027.1:0-13814 GCF_023063025.1 Pseudomonas sp. YL2
ACCCGATATCCCATGATGCTTCCTTAAATCGCCGCTCCTACATCATGGTCTAAAAAAATTCGACCACAACACGGCAGCTCCTACAGGTGTACACATGACCTTGTAGGAGCTGCCGCAGGCTGCGATCTTTTTTCTGAAGTTACTGTGGCGAGGGAGCTTGCTCCCGCTCGGCTGCGCAGCAGTCGCACAACCGTTAACCGCGCGTTGCCGGAGACACCGAGTCAGCAGGGTTTGGGGCCGCTTCGCGCCCCAGCGGGAGCAAGCTCCCTCGCCACAAAAGCCCATTCAGCTCACTTTGTCGCCTGCAATGCCTCAAGCTTGGCCATCACCCCCGCCGCCGTCTGCTCGCCCATCAACTGCTCACGCACCTTGCCCTTGTTGTCGATGATGTAGGTCACCGGCAAGGCCTCACTGCGCGGCAGGTCGAACAGGTCGGCCGGATCCTGCGCCAGCACGGTGAACTTGATGCCCAGCTTCTCGCTGGCAGATTTCAGGTCTTCACCCTGAACGTTGTCGAAGTTGACCCCGAACACCCCAACATTCTTGCTCTTGAGTTCGTCCGCCAAATGATTGAGTTCAGGAATTTCCGTGCGGCACGGGCCACACCATTCGGCCCAGTAATTGATGACTACCCATTGCTTGTCCAGACGCTCGGACGCAACCTTCTGACCATTCTGGTCAATGCCGTAGTCATTGCCGCAGCCCCCCAGCATCAACGCCCCGATTATCGTCAATGCCGCTGCCAGTCGCCGTGTCATGTCATGTTCCCTGGTCAAAAATTGAAGGCGCCTGCGACCCATCGCCTCTGAAGGTTCTGGATTGCGCGCTGCACAGTTAGAATAGCCGCCACTTTACGCCAGAAGCGACCCGCCATGACCGATCTGACGCTTTATCACAATCCGCGCTGCTCGAAATCCCGCGGCGCGCTGGAACTTCTTGAGGCCCGTGGCCTGACCCCGAACGTAGTGCGTTACCTGGAAACGCCGCTGGACGCCGCGCAGATCAAGGCCTTGCTCGGCAAGCTGAACATCAGCGCGCGACAACTGCTGCGCACTGGAGAAGATGAATACAAAATGCTTCAGCTGGCCGACACGAGCCTCAGCGAAGCGCAACTGATCGCCGCCATCGCCGAACACCCGAAACTGATGGAACGGCCGATTCTCGAAGTCGGCGACAAAGCGATAATCGGCCGTCCACCGGAGCAGATCCTGGAGCTGCTGCCGTGAGCGCGCCGTACATTCTGGTTCTGTATTACAGCCGCAACGGTTCGACCAATGAAATGGCCCGGCAGATTGCCCGCGGCGTCGAACAGGCTGGCCTTGAAGCGCGCCTGCGTACCGTACCGGCGATTTCCAGCGAGTGTGAGGCGGTCGCCCCGGACATCCCGGAAGACGGTGCGCTCTACGCCACCCTCGATGACCTGAAGAACTGCGCCGGCCTCGCCCTTGGCAGCCCGACGCGTTTCGGCAACATGGCCGCGCCGCTCAAGTACTTCCTCGACGGCACCAGCAACCTGTGGCTGACCGGCGCTCTGGTGGGTAAACCGGCCGGCGTCTTCACCTCCACCGCCAGCCTGCACGGTGGCCAGGAAACCACCCTGCTGTCGATGATGCTGCCGCTGTTGCACCACGGCATGCTGATCACCGGCCTGCCGTACAGCGAGTCGGCGCTGCTGGAAACCCAGGGCGGCGGTACGCCGTATGGCGCCAGTCATCATGCCGGGGCCGATGGCAAAAAAGGTCTGGATCAGCACGAGATGGCGCTGTGTCGCGCACTCGGCGCACGCCTGGCCAAGACCGCGCAAAAACTGGAGGGCTAAGGGTGGCGAAGAAGCCGAAAGTCCTGCCCTCCGTCGAGTGGCTCGAACCTCGCGTCAAGGCGATGCGGATCGTCAGCCTGTTGTGCTTCTTCGGCCTCGCCGGGCTGCTCGCCGCTTACTACCTGGTATTCGCCGACCTGCACGGCGCCCGACCTTGGGTGATCCTGCTGGTCGAGCTGATCCCGTGGCTGATCCTTGCGCCGGGGATGCTGATGGGCAACGCGCGTGCGCACTCGTGGATGTGTTTTGTGGTGAATCTGTATTTCATCAAGGGCGCATTGGCAGCGTATGACCCGAACCGGCAACTGTTCGGCGTGCTGGAGATGGCCGCGAGCCTGGCGCTGTTCTGCTCGGCGCTGCTGTATGTGCGGTGGCGGTATCAGTTGAATCGCAAGCTGGCGGGTGAAGGCGAGATCAGCGTCGCCTGATCTGACGCCTTCGCGAGCAGGCTCGCTCCCACATTTGAAATGTATTCCCTCTGTGGGAGCGGGCTTGCTCGCGAATGGGGCGACGCGGTCTTAATGGTTGACGGTGTACGCGAGCATCATCGAAATCTGGCTCATCGGCCGCCCGCCACTCTGTTCATGCCACTGATTGAACGCGTTCTGCACAATCGCCAGATCGCGCAGACTGGTCGGCGCCTTGTCGACGATCTTCTGTGCATTCAGCGCCGCGACCACGTCGTAGCTCGGCACGAACGTGTCCTTGCCGACCATGCGCAGG
The DNA here is from genome assembly GCF_023063025.1 of Pseudomonas sp. YL2. NCBI lineage: Bacteria > Pseudomonadati > Pseudomonadota > Gammaproteobacteria > Pseudomonadales > Pseudomonadaceae > Pseudomonas > Pseudomonas sp. YL2. The sequence continues at coordinate 2,543 of NZ_JAJSLU010000027.1, forward strand.
AAGCGCGGCGCCGACAGCCCGCCCAACTGACTCCCGTGCTTTTTCAGGTAGGTCCACAGACCGACGATATCGGTCACCGGCCAGTCGGCGATCAGCGCGCCGAAACTGCCCTTGTCCTTTTCCACATCGAGGATGAACTGGGCATTGCGCGGCACGCTCTTGAGCTTGCCCAGGTGGCGGATGATGCGCGCGTCCTGCATCAGGCGTTCGAGGTGTTCGGCGCTCATCAGCACGACTTTTTCCGGGTCGAACCTGAAGAACACTTCTTCGAAGGCCGGCCACTTGGCGTCCACCAGACTGTGCTTGAGACCAGCGCGAAACACGCGCAGGGCCATGGTCGAGAGGTAACGATCGTCGCTGATCTTGCGCAATTGCGCGGGAGTCTTGGGAACGGGCAGATGGGCTTCCAGTTCTGCCGCCGAACCGAAGCGGTTCAGACAGTATTCGTGCAGCCACTTGTAATCGCGCATGCCCTCTCCTATTGAATGAAACAAAAAACCAATGTGGGAGCGGGCTTGCTCGCGAAGACTGAGTGTCAGTCGGCGCATATAGCGACTGATACACCGCCTTCGCGAGCAAGCCCGCTCCCACCTGGAATGGGTTTACAGATTGACGACGTTAACGAAGCGCGAAGCCGCCGTCTCGTCGATCTTCAGGCTGGTGAAGTCGAACAGGTTGCGGTCGGCCAGTTGCGACGGCACCACGTTCTGCAGACTGCGGAAGATGCTTTCAGTTCGGCCCGGAGTCTTGCGCTCCCAGTCCTGAAGCATTTCCTTGACCACCTGACGCTGCAGGTTTTCCTGCGAACCGCAGAGGTTGCACGGGATGATCGGAAATTCCTTGAAGTCCGAGTAAGCCTGGATGTCTTTCTCGTTGCAGTAGGCCAGCGGGCGGATCACCACGTTTCGCCCGTCGTCGGCGCGCAGCTTCGGCGGCATCGCCTTGAGGGTGCCGTTGAAGAACATGTTGAGGAAGAACGTCTCGACGATGTCGTCACGGTGGTGACCGAGGGCCATCTTGGTCGCGCCGATTTCGTCGGCGAAGGTGTACAGCGTGCCGCGACGCAGGCGCGAGCACAGCGAGCAGGTGGTCTTGCCTTCCGGCACCAGTTCCTTGACCACCGAGTAGGTGTCCTTCTCGACGATGTGGTACTCGACGCCCAGCTCTTTCAGGTAGGCCGGCAGTACGTGCTCGGGGAAGCCCGGCTGCTTCTGATCCATGTTCACCGCGACGATTTCGAACTTGATCGGTGCAACCTTCTGCAGGTGCAGCAGCACGTCGAGCATGGTGTAGCTGTCCTTGCCTCCGGACAGGCAGACCATGACCTTGTCGCCGTCTTCGATCATGTTGAAATCGGCGACCGCTTCGCCGGCCAGGCGGCGCAGGCGCTTTTGCAGTTTGTTCTGGTTGACCGTAAGAGTGCCCATGACGCGAAATCCGTGAGGTGTGACGAAAGGCGGGCATTTTACGCAAAAACCCAGGGAGCGCGAAGGGCCGTGGGTCTGTCCCTTTCAACCGATCCCCTGTGGCGAGGGAGCTTGCTCCCGCTGAGGTGCGAAGCGCCTCCAAACCCGCAGCCGCTATTTTCCTGACACACCAAACTGGAAGGATTGGCGACTGCTGCGCAGCCGAGCGGGAGCAAGCTCCCTCGCCACAGAGGTGATCCGGCCTCAAATGCGCAAGATCCTGCCGCGATTACGCCCTGTTTTTACAGCGCAATTTGCTCTAAGCCCCTAGTCCCTGTGCGGTTAAGTCCTTTCTATACTGCGACATAAGGTCGCACACATCTGAAGACCTGAATTTGCTCGGCCACCTTTGGCCCGTAGGCGCTCCGTTGGGGGGCGATGGCAATAACAAGAGGAGTGACTGGCATGATCCATCACGTAGTGGGACTTTTTACCCACCCCGATCAGGAATGGAAGGAAATCCGTGGCGACCAAGAGGAAAGCATCAGCCACATGTACCTGACGCACACGCTAATCCTGGCGGCGATTCCGGCGGTTTCGGCGTTTATCGGCACCACGCAAGTCGGCTGGGTGATCGGCAATCGCGCACCGGTGATGCTCACCGTGGAAAGTGCGATCTGGATGACCGTGATGTCGTACTTGGCGATGCTCGGCGGGGTCGCAGTGATGGGCGCGTTCGTGCACTGGATGGCCCGCACCTATGACGCCAATCCGAGTCTGGCCCGTTGCGTGGCATTCGCCACCTACACCGCGACACCGTTGTTCGTCGGCGGGCTGGCGGCGCTGTATCCGCACATGTGGCTGGGGATGATCGTCGGCACGGCGGCCATCTGCTACACGGTTTATTTGCTTTACGTGGGGCTGCCGACGTTCATGAACATTCCGTCGGACGAAGGCTTCCTGTTTTCCAGCTCGGTGCTGGCGGTGGGTCTGGTGGTGCTGGTGGCCATCATGGCGTTCACCGTGATTGTCTGGGGCCTCGGCGTGGGGCCGGTATACACCAACTGACAAGCTTCACCCCAGAGAAAAACAAGATCTGCCAATACAGGCCGCCGCAAGGCGGCCTTCTCGTTTGGCGGATGACCATTCGGCAGGTCAGCGATTCGCAAGTCAGGAACGTTGCGGCATACTCGACGCCTCTGGAGATCCATCAAGCATGCCCGAGCAACTCAATACCCGCGTCGAAGACTGTTACCAACTCGCTGAAGCCTTTTTCAAACGTCATTTCCAACGCCCCGTCGTCAGCCTCAAGCTGCGCGGGCAAAAAGCCGGTGTCGCGCATCTGCACGAGAACCTGCTGCGCTTCAACCCGCAGCTGTACCGGGAAAACACCGAACACTTCCTCAAGCAGACCGTGGCCCACGAAGTCGCGCACCTGATCGCCCATCAACTGTTCGGCGACCGTATCCAGCCCCACGGCGAGGAGTGGCAACTGATCATGCGCGGGGTTTACGAACTGCCGCCGGATCGCTGCCACACCTACGCAATCAAACGCCGCAGCGTGACCCGCTACATCTACAAATGCCCGTGCGCCGACAGTGATTTTCCGTTTTCGGCGCAGCGTCATAGCCTGGTGCGCCAAGGGCGACGGTATTTGTGCCGGCGTTGTCGCAACACCTTGGTGTTCAGTGGTGAGATGCGGGTGGAATAGGCGGTTTGGTGTTGTCGCCGCCGACGCCTTCGCGAGCAAGCCCGCTCCCACATTTTGAAATGCATTCCCCTGTGGGAGCGGGCTTGCTCGCGAAAGGGCCGGTACAAACGCTAGAGAATCACCTTGGCACGCCGCAACTCGGCAATCCGCTCAGCATCAAACCCCAACTCCCCCAACACCTGCTCAGTATGCTGTCCCAACCCCGCGCCAACATGCCGCGGCGCCGGCAGCGCCTCGGTGAATTTCAGCGGACAGGCAATCTGCGCCTGGGTCGTACCGTCGCCACGCGGCACCTGGGTCACCAGCTCCCGCGCCTGCAACTGCGGATGTTGCACCGCCTCGCTCAGGTTCAAGACCGGTTCGACGCAGGCATCGACTCCGGCGAACAATTCACACAACTCGGCAAAGTCGTGCTTCTCGAATTCAACTTTCAGCGCATCCTTCAATAACCGCTGCTGCTCGGGTTTCGGCGACAAGCCCTGCGCCGCCAGCTCCGGCCGGCCCAACGCCGTACACAGTTGCTGCATGAACCCCGGCTCAAGACTGCCTACCGACAACCAGCGCCCGTCGCGGGAACGGTAGTAGTCATAGAAGCTGCCGCCATTGAGCATCTGTTCTTCCCAATGCGGTTCCTCGCCACAGGCCAGATACCCGGCACCGGCCATGGCGTTCAGGCTGAAGGCGCAATCGGTCATGCTCACGTCCAGATGCGTGCCCTGCCCGGTCTGCTGCCGGGCGATGACCGCCGCCAGCAGGCCGATCACCCCATGCAGCGAACCACCTGCGATATCCGCCACCTGCATGCCCAGCGGCAACGGCCCGCTGTCGGCGCGGCCGGTGTAACTGGAAAGACCGGCCAGGGCGAGGTAGTTGATGTCATGCCCGGCGCGATCCTTGTACGGCCCGGTCTGGCCATAGCCGGTGATCGACACGTAAATCAGCTTCGGGTTGATCGCTTTCAGCGCCTCATAACCCAGGCCCAGACGCTCCATCACACCGGGGCGGAACTGCTCGAGGACAATGTCGTATTCGCCCAGCAACTGCCTGACCACCTCCAGCGCTTCCGGCTGTTTGAGATCCAGCGCCAGGCTGCGCTTGTTGCGATTGAGGTAAGCGTGGCTGGCTGACACACCTTGATCATGCGGCGGCAGCACCCGCAGCAGATCCATGCGCGTCGGTGATTCAATGCGCAGCACTTCGGCGCCCATGTCCGCCAGCAACAGCGAGGCAAATGGCCCCGGCAGCAGGGTCGAGAAATCCAGAATCTTCAGTGAGGCCAGCGGCGCGGACATGGGCGAACTCCTTGGGCGATGCACTCAGCCTAGGCAGCGCTGCCGCGCACGGCAATCACCGGATGCATCAGCGGCAGTGACCGTAATGCTCAAATCGCAGGCAATAAAAAACCCCTGTAGCGAGGGGATTCATCCCCGATGGACTGCGCAGCAGTCCCCTTCTATCTAAGAAGGGGCCGCTTCGCGACCCATCGGGGATGAATCCCCTCACCACAAGGGCTCTCAGACTCCAGCATTATACTGGAGCCAATTCAGATTACTTGACGTTGCTCGGGGTAGCACCTTCAGCCACACCCAGGTCATCTTCCGGACGGGTATCCGCGATACCGCGACCACCCGAAGCCAGCTCGGATTGCAGCACGTCGGTGTCCAGCTCTTTCACCCACTTGGCAACCACGATGGTCGCCACGGCGTTGCCGACCAGGTTGGTCAGGGCGCGGGCTTCAGACATGAAGCGGTCGATACCGAGGATCAGCGCCAGACCGGCCACCGGCAAGTGACCGACTGCCGACAGGGTGGCGGCCAGCACGATGAAGCCCGAACCGGTCACACCGGCGGCGCCTTTGGAGGACAGCAGCAACACCACCAGCAGGGTGATCTGATGGGTGATGTCCATGTGCGTGTCGGTGGCCTGAGCAATGAACACTGCAGCCATGGTCAGGTAGATCGCGGTACCGTCGAGGTTGAACGAATAACCGGTCGGGATCACCAGACCCACGACGGATTTCTTCGCACCCAGACGCTCCATCTTGATCAGCATGCGTGGCAGTACCGATTCCGAAGACGAGGTACCGAGTACGATCAGCAGTTCTTCACGGATGTAGCGGATCATCTTCAGCACGCTGAAGCCGTGCATGCGGGCGATGGCACCCAGCACGATCAGGATGAAGGCCAGGCAGGTGATGTAGAAGCAGGCCATCAGTTGACCCAACTGCACCAGCGAACCGACACCGTAGGCACCGATGGTGAACGCCATCGCACCGAAGGCACCGATTGGCGCGAGCTTCATGATCATGTTGATGATGTTGAACATCACGTGGGCGAAGCGATCGATGAAGTCGAGGATCGGACGGCCATAGTCACCCAGGCGATGCAGGGCGAAACCGAAGATCACCGAGAACATCAGCACTTGCAGGATGTCACCGGTAGCGAACGCGCCGACGATGGTGGTCGGGATCACGTTGAGCAGGAAGCCGACTACGCTCTGGTCTGCACCTTGCTGCACGTAGGTCGCGACTTTCGAGGCGTCCAGGGTGCTGACGTCGATGTGCATGCCGTTGCCCGGCTGCACGATGTTGACCACGATCAGGCCCACCAGCAGGGCGATGGTCGAAACGATTTCGAAGTACAGGAGTGCATAACCGCCGGTCTTGCCGACCGACTTCATGCTTTGCATGCCAGCGATGCCGCTGACCACGGTGCAGAAGATGATCGGGGCGATGATCATTTTGATCAGCTTGATGAATCCGTCACCCAGTGGCTTTACCGCCACACCGAACTGCGGGTAGTAGTGACCAAGGGCAATACCGATGATGATCGCGACGATCACCTGGAAATACAGGGATTTGTACAGTGGCTGACGAGTCGTCATTGCAAGTGTCCTCAAGCGTCCCGCGAGCAACATCCATCTGTTGGGCGCAGAACCTGAATTGCGAACCCTCCTGCACTGGAGGGATTTGTTGTTGGAGCGGCGCTATTCCTGCGGAATAGACGCACACTTCTGTCGCTCTTATCGCAAACGCCGTGCCACTTTGGTGCAATTCGCTGCAAGCCTTTTGATATCAGGGGATGCAGAGTATTTTTTGTCACTGCCCGGTGACGCCAGTGTGGCGGATTTCCGCCAAGTCAGCGGCTCTCGTCCTACAATTTGGCGGAAATCCGCCTTGTTGCCCTGCGCATGCCCCGGCTACCATCCAGCGCCTGAGGAAGGATCTGCCGCTTATGCGCGAACGTACCATCGCCAGTCATTTCGCCCGTGCCGCCCTCGGTGGCGCACGCCGTTCGGGGTTCGACTATGCGCCGCTGCTGCAGCAACTGGGCATCAGCCCCGAGTTGCTCGATGAACCACGGGCGAGGATTGCCCCGGAGCAATTCACCCAACTGATCCAGAACCTGTGGCTGGCGCTGGATGACGAATACCTGGGTTTCGGCAATGCGCCAAGCAAGCCCGGCAGCTTCGCGATGATGTGCCACGCGCTGATCCACTGCCGCAATCTGGAGAAGGCACTGCAACGCGGTTTATTGTTTTATAGCCTATTCCCCGAGGCTCCGCGTCTGAGCCTGAGCCGCGAAGACGAATGGGTGCGCCTGAGCCTTGATGACTCGCAGTTATGGGACCCGGATCACTTTCTCAGCGAGAGCCTGCTGGTGATCTGGCATCGCCTCGGCAGTTGGCTGATTGGCCAGCGGATTCGTCTGGAGCAGGCCACCTTCAGTTATCCGAAACCGGCGCACGGTGCCGAGTACGACCTGTTATTCCCCTGCCCTTTGGTGTTTTGCGCCCAGCAAAGCAGCCTGTTGTTCCACAGTCGCTATCTGTCGATGCCGCTGTTGCAGGACGAACGCACCCTCAAGCACTTTCTCGAACGCTCACCCGCCGACCTGCTATCGCGCCCGGACGACGGTGACAGCCTCAGCAGTCGCCTGCGCCGCTTGCTCAGCCGCGACAGTGCGCAGTGGCCGGATCTCGAAGCGGTGGCCGCGCAGCTGCACATCAGCCCGCAAACCCTGCGTCGGCATTTGCGTGAGGAAGGCAGCAGTTTTCAGGAATTGAAGGATCAGTTGCGCCGCGACATCGCGATCTATCATCTGGGACGGGCGGATCTGTCGTTGCAACAGATTGCCGAGCAGTTGGGATTTTCCGAACCGTCGGCGTTTCACCGGGCGTTCAAGAAATGGACCGGGCTGACGCCGGGGGCGTATCGGGCGCAAGAGCAGTAAGACCTGCGGTGAACTGACTGGCGCTATCGCGAGCAGGCTCACTCCTACATTTGAAATGCATTCCCCTTGTAGGAGTGAGCCTGCTCGCGATGACGTCAGAACAGCCAACACCTAAACCGCAGGAAACTGAATCCTGAACGCCGCCCCGCCCATCGGTGAATCCCCAAGCATCAGCTTGGCGTTGTAGCTTTCGATGATGTCCTTGACCACCGCCAGCCCGATGCCCTGCCCCGGATGCTGGCGATCCAGCCGCTCACCACGCTCGAGAATCCGCGCGCGCTGATTCGGCGGCACACCGGGGCCGTCGTCTTCGATGCACAACTCGATGCCGGCGAGGGTCTCGCGCACGCTGATGCGCACTTCGCCCAGGCACAGGCGATAGGCGTTCTCCAGCAGGTTGCCCATCATCTCCAGCAGCGCGCCCTGCTCGATCGGCACGTAACAGTGCTCCGGCAGATCGAAGGCCACCCGCACGTGTTTGTCGCGGTAGACCTTGTCCAGCGTGTCGCACAGGCTTTTGAGCACCGGTTGCAGCCGCACCTGATGGCGCACCAAGCCGCTCTTGCGCAGGCTGGCGCGCTGCAGTTGATAGCTGATCTGCTGACTCATGCGCTCGATCTGGGTTTGCAGCACCCAGGCCTGATCGCGATCTTCCGGGCGTTGGGCCATGTCTTCACTGACCCCTTGCAGTACCGCCAACGGGGTTTTCAGGCTGTGCGCCAGATCATCGAGGGAGTCACGGTAGCGGCTGCGCTGCTGGCGCTCACTGTGCAGCAAACGGTTGAGCGAGCCGGTCAGGCGCAGCAGTTCGCGCGGGTGCTGTTCGGTGAGGCTTTCACGAGTGCCGCTTTCGATCTCGTCGAGTTCCTGACTCAGCCGGCGCAACGCCTTGAGGCCCCAGGTCAGGCCGATCCATAACAGCGCCAGCAGCACCAGCAATGCGGCGCCGAAGCCCAGGTAGAGATTTTCGCGCAGGCCTTCGAGGGTGTTTTCGTATTCGCGCACCGGTTGCAGAGCGACGATGCTGAACGCGGCACTTTTACCGCCGAGCAGTTTGACTTCGACGTCGTAGACGAAGAACTCCTGGCCATTGCTCTCGCGGATCCGCGCGAACTCGTTGCCCATGCCGTCGTAACGCGGCTTGTAGTTGATCTGCTCTTCCTGCGTGCCTTTCGAGCGCCAGACCAGTTTGCCTTCGCGGTCGTAGATGTAGCCGAGCAGGCGGTTGTCGGTGAGGTTGAAGCGCTCATCCGGCAGCTGCGCCGGCATCACCAGATGGCCACTGTCGACGCGTGCCGCCGAGATCAGCGTGGTGACGTCCGAGGCCAGGCGCTGCTCGATCGAGTCCTGCAACGCCAGGCTGAACGCGCCCTGCATGGCCGGCAGCAAGCCGAGCATGAACAACACCGCCAACGTGGTGGCGGCGAGCATCAAGCGAACGCGAAGAGAACGAATCAAGTGCAGCGCTCATTGAACAGGTAGCCGAGACCGCGCACGGTGTCGATCGGCTTGAACCCGCCCGGTCCTTCGAGCTTGCGGCGCAGACGGCCGACCAGCACTTCGATCACGTTCGGATCACGCTCGTCATCATCCGGATAGAGCTGTTCCATCAGGCGATCCTTGGGCACCACTTGCTGGTGGTGGCGCATCAGGTATTCGAGGATGCGGTATTCGTAGGCGGTCAGTGCCAGCGGCTCTTCATCCAGCGACGCCTGCTTGCGATTGAGATCAAGCAACAACGGCCCGGCGACGATGGTCGACTGGGTGAAGCCGCTGGAGCGACGCAGCAAGGCATTCAGGCGCGCGTCGAGTTCCTCGAACTGGAACGGCTTGACCACGTAGTCGTCGGCACCGGCGGCGAGGCCTTCGACCTTGTCCTGCCAATTGCCGCGCGCGGTGAGGATCAGGATCGGAAAGGTCTTGCCGCTCGAGCGCAACTGCCGGATCAGGTCCAGACCGCCCATGCCCGGCAGACCGAGGTCAATCACCGCCAGATCGAAGTTGAACTGCCCGGTCTGGTACAGCGCCTCTTCGGCATTGGCCACGGACTCGACCACGTGACCGCTCTCCGTCAGGCGGGTTTGCAGGTGATGGCGCAACAGCGCTTCATCTTCGACGACCAACAGTTTCATAACGCTCTCCCGGGTAAATCAAAAACTCCAACAACGCATGTGTGGGAGCGGGCTTGCTCGCGAAGACGATGTATCAGCCAACATTGTTGTCGACTGATAGACCGCTTTCGCGAGCAAGCTCGCTCCCACAGGGTCTAGAACGAACCGCGCTTTAGAAAGCGTAGTTCGCCGACAGGTAAGTCTGGGCGCTGCTGGTCAAGTCCAGCGAGCCTTGCTTGCTGCCACCGCTTTCTTTCATTTCAGTGCTGGCGTTGCTCATCAGGTAACGGTAACCGAGTTCCACCGAAACGTTCTGCGCCACTTGTTGCAGCACACCGAACTGGCCACCGACGGCGTAACCGATGTCGCTGTCACGGCTATAGCCCGGCGAGTCCTGAGTCAGCTTGGTCAAACCGGCCGTTGCACCACCGAACAGTTTGGTGCTGCCGCCCACTGGATAGAACAGATCGTAGCTGCCCAGCAGGTTTTCCTGGCGCAGTTTAATGCCATTGTGCGAACCGGACACGTTGTCGTAGGTCGCGTAGTAACGACCTTGCGAGTTTTGCTGACCGAGGCGCACGCCGTAGGTGTTGTTGCCGTCGATTGCGCCGCTGGCGTCAGGGTGGCCAAGGTTGTCGTTCAGCGCGTGGGATTTTTTAACCTTGTCACTGGTCTGGCCAAAGGTCAGGCCGGCGAAGTTGCTGGTGTCATCGGCATGTGCCGCAAGGCTGGAGCCCAACAAGGTAAAAGCCAGCAGCAGTTTGTTTAGACGATTCATCGCGTTTCCTCTTTCACAGTGCTGTTTGGGTATGGCGCAAGGTTACTGACCCGCCCCTGTACCTGCCCTGAACACTCTCTGAACCTGCGCTGAATCAAATCGACTAGGCTGTCCTGACCACTTTCGATAAGGAGACCGACCATGCGCCTGTTCCTCGCCCTCGTCTTGCTCGCGGCCAGCAGCCTGGCCAACGCCGCGATCAAGACTCAGGAGATTCCCTACCAGAGTGCCGACGGCACCAAGCTGATCGGCTACTACGCCTATGACGACGCGATCAAGGGCAAACGCCCGGGAGTCGTCGTGGTGCATGAATGGTGGGGCCTTAACGATTACGCCAAACGTCGCGCCCGCGACCTCGCCGAACTGGGCTACAGCGCGCTGGCGATCGACATGTATGGCGAAGGCAAGAACACCGAACATCCCAAGGATGCGATGGCGTTCATGCAGGCCGCGACCCAGGATGCTGCGGCCTCCAGCAAACGTTTCGAGGCCGGGTTGAACCTGCTGAAAAAGCAGCCGCAGACCGACGTCAATAAAATCGCCGCCATCGGTTACTGCTTCGGCGGTGGCGTGGTGCTCAACGCCGCGCGTCAGGGCGAGCCGCTGGCGGGCGTGGTGAGTTTCCACGGTGCGCTGGCGACCACCACCCCGGCGACGCCCGGCAGTGTGAAGGCGAAGATTCTGGTCGAGCACGGTGCGCTGGATAGCATGGTCACCCCGGACAACGTCACCGCGTTCAAATCTGAAATGGACAAGGCCGGCGCCGACTATAAGTTCGTCAGCCTCGACGGCGCCAAACATGGCTTCACCAATCCGGATGCCGATCGCTTGAGCCATGGTGAACACGGTGGCCCGGATATCGGTTACAACAAGGCGGCCGATGAAAAATCCTGGGCGGACATGAAGGCGTTCTTCCAGAAAATCTTTGGCTGATCAGATAGATTGCAGCGCGGCCTCCGCGGGCAGGGGCGCTCCCCCCAGGGGGTGCGGTCCCAAAGGGGGGGCGGGGCTGCTCCGCGGAGGCGCCCCCGCGG
>NZ_JAJSLU010000027.1:13824-14768 GCF_023063025.1 Pseudomonas sp. YL2
GAGCAGGCTCGCTCCCACATGGGAATGCGTTCCAAATGTGGGAGCGAGCCTGCTCGCGAAAGCCGCACCGCCGATCTCGACCTTGCCCCTGCGAATCGGCAAAATGCCCGCCATGAATTCCAGCCCGCCCCTCCCCGCCTGCTGCACCCCGCTCGACGCCCATTGGCCGTTGCCCAACGTGTTGCCCGAGACCGTGCTGCTCAGTACCCGTTTCGACCCGAAGCAACTGCTCGGCGATGACTTCCAGCGCAGCGCCATCGAGCCGCCGCCGAGCATTCAGCGCTCGGTGGCCAAACGGCAGGCCGAGTTTCTTGCCGGACGAATCTGCGCCCGGGCCGCGCTGCAGCAACTGGAAGGCTCAAGCGTGATTCCGGCGATTGGCGAAGACCGCGCACCGGTGTGGCCGGCGCACATCTGCGGCTCGATCACTCACAGCACCGGACACGCGGCGGCGATTGTCGCCAACAAGCGGCACTGGCGCGGCTTGGGCATGGATCTGGAAAACCTGCTCGAGACCGAGCGCGCCGAACGCCTGGCCGGGGAGATTCTGACGCCGCCGGAGCTGCAACGCATGGCCGCCGGTGCGCGGGAACAACTGGCGTTGTGCGTGACCCTGACGTTTTCGGTGAAAGAGAGCCTGTTCAAGGCGCTGTATCCGATTGTGCAGAAGCGCTTCTACTTCGAGCACGCCGAGGTGCTGGAGTGGACGGAGCAGGGTCAGGTCCGGTTGCGTCTGCTGACTGACTTGTCTGGTGAATGGCGTCATGGCACCGAGCTGGAAGCGCAATTTGGGGTGCAGGATGGGCAGTTGTTGAGTCTGGTCAGCATTCCGGCCTGAGGATTTTTCGGCGACTGTTGCGCAGCCCTGCGGCGGAAGAGCGCCCCCCCCCCCCTCAAGTATACCCCCCGGGGGGGGGGCGCGGGCTGGCGGGGGGGCTCTGCGT
>NZ_JAJSLU010000027.1:14778-42775 GCF_023063025.1 Pseudomonas sp. YL2
CGCCTTCGCGAGCAAGCCCGCTCCCACCCTTGAAATGCATTCCCCTGTGGGAGCGGGCTTGCTCGCGAAGGCGTCATTTCTGCTGACACAAAACTCAACGGCGCTCCTGATTCCTCGGCCAACTCAGACTGAAGCAAGCCCCACCCAGACTCTTGCTCTTGTTGATCAGCGCCCGACCGTCATGCCAGTGAATGATCCGCCGCACAATCGACAGCCCCAGCCCGTGCCCACCAGAGGCCCGGGTGCGGCTGTCATCCAGACGCAGGAACGGCGTGAAGATCCGTTCCCACGCCGACTCCGGCACACCCGGCCCGTCATCCTCGACATCGACCCGACAGCGCAACTGCCCGACCTGATAACTCACCGTGACGTTAGAGCGTGCATGGCGCATCGCGTTGCTCACCAGATTCTGCAACGCCCGATGCAGGAAGCGCGGCTCGGCTTCAACCCAGGCGCCATCGTTGTCCGCCGCTGACAGGCACAACCCGCGCTGCACCGTGACCTCGGCACGCAACGGCGCCAGTTCTGCGATCACCTGATTGACCAGCGCATCGAGGTCAATGCGCTGAAAGGTCAACGCTGGCGAACCCTGTTCCAGCCGCGCGTAAGTGAGCATTTCGTCGACCAGCTTATCGAGATCCTCGATGTCGTGATCCATGCCCTCGCGGTATTTTTCCAGCGCCTGCGGGGTGGTGGCCGAGCCGATCATCTCCAGCCCGAAACGCAGGCGCGCCACCGGCGTGCGCAGTTCGTGGGACACCGCACGCACCAGCTCGCGCTGGATCGCCAGCAACTGCTGCAGATGCTCGGCCATGCCGTTGAACGCCGCCGCCAGTCGCCCGACCGAGTCAGCTCCGCGGGCCGGCACGCGGGTTTCCAGGCTGCCCTTGGCGATGCGCGTGGCCGCGGCTTCAAGTCCGCGCAGACGTCGTTCGAGCTGACGCACCAGCAGATATACGATCAGACCGATCAAGGTCAGGCCCAGGGCAGCGATCAACACCAGCCATTGCGGCGGATACGGATTCATCTGATACAGCGGGCCGATCTCCAGCACCCACGGCGTACCGACCATGCCGGCAAACACCCGGATCGAATCCCCGCCCTTGCCCAGCGCCATCACTGTATCGCCCTCGGACACCCGGCGGCTCTGGTCTTCGTCCATGTCGGCCTCGTTGACCGTGACCAGCCGCAGATCAAAACCGAAGCCTTTCTCTTCCTTTAACTGCGCCAGTCGTTTGGGCTGTTCGCCGACCGGCACCCGTACCAGTTCATCGGCCAACAGATAAATAGTCGCGCGGGCCAATTGCTCGCTGATCTGTTGTACGTCACCGGTCAGCAGCAGCTGTTCCTTGTCGCTGACCAGCCGATAGACTCGCGCCGCATGCGGGCCGGTCTGCTCCACCAAGGCCTGACCGCGCTGCACCCGGGCGCGCTGAGAGAGATCCAGATCGGTCTCGGAAAACTTCTTCAGTGCCAGCGGAATCCCCAGCAGACGCTCCCAGACCAACAACGCCCGGTGGCGCTCGGTTTCGTTCATCGGTTGCAGGTTGTCGGCCATCAGCGAGAACGTGCCGTGGGCCAGGCGCTCGCGGTATTGCTCGCTGCGCACCTGATTGAGCAGGTGCAGCGCCAGCACACCAAGCACTGCCACCAGAATCAGCGCCGCGCACATGCCGCCATAGATGCGCAGGAAGATCGAGTTCACAACGCCAGATCCACACAGGCTTCAGGGACGAACAGATAGCCTTTGCTGCGGATGGTCTTGATCAGCCGCGGATGGTCGGGGTCATCACCGATTTTCGGGCGGATGCGCGAGATGCGCACATCGATCGAGCGATCCTGGCCGTCATAGCCGATGCCGCGCAGCGCAGTGAAGATTTCTTCGCGAGAGAGGATCCGCCCGGCATTCGACACCAGCAGCCAGAGCAGGTCGAATTCGGCACTGGTCAGTTCGATGCCGCTGTCGCTGAGCCAGGCTTCACGCAAGGCGTTGTCCACCACCAGCGGACCAAATTGCAGGCGACGGCTTTTTTCCGCGATCGGCTCGGCTGTGTCGCTGCGTCGCAGCAAAGCCTGAATGCGAGCGAGCAACAGCCGTGGGCGCACCGGTTTGCATACGTAATCATCAGCGCCGAGGTCGAGGCCTTGAATCTGGTCAGCGTCGTCAGTGCGCGCGGTGAGCATCAGGATCGGCCCGTCGTAACGGTCGCGCACCTTGCGGCAAATGCTCAGGCCGTCTTCGCCGGGCAGCATCAGGTCGAGGATCACCAGGTCCGGCTGCTCCTTGATGATCCGCGCCGCCGCCAGCGCGCCGTTGCCTTCGATCTCCACGCGCAATCCATTGGCTTGCAGGTATTCGCGGGTGAGTTCGGCCAGACGCTGGTCATCCTCGACTATCAATACCTGCCAGGCTTCTTGCTCCACCGGTGACCTCTGCTTGCTGTTTTTATTAATAAAGGAAGAACCGTACGACGCAGCACAATCCATGTGGGAGCGAGCCTGCTCGCGAATGCGTCGGCAGGTTCAGCATCAATGTTGCCTGATCCAACGCTTTCGCGAGCAGGCTCGCTCCCACAGTTGTAGATCCTCCCGTCTTTTTGTCATCTTTCGGGAGGATAAGAATGGGTAAACACCGCCCGATTGTATAAACGGCGTACAACCAGAACACAAGTCGGCAAATGCGTTCGGACAAGGCGGTTTTTTGTGATAGGGTTCGCGCCCTTAAAAATCCGCTGAAGCGTTTTTCCCAAGTGAAAAACAGTGACAAACGGTCTAGCTCAGCAGGTTCGCGGCCTACACGGGAATTCCTGGTTTCTTACACAATTTACGCACAGGTTTATCCACAGCTAGTACGTTGCAAGCCCTCTCGAAACGCATTATCTTGTAGCACGGCGCGAGGAGAGACCCTACATATAGGGTTTTCCGCTCAAACGCCCAACCACATTTCGGGCCTGAAACTCAAGCGCTTTATTGCCTGTTTCCGGTTGAACCAAGCAAGTTTTTCAAAGCCCAAACCGCACTTGCGGATGGCACCGTTTTTCAGGTCGGAAACGACCGGAACGGTACGGGTGTTGCAGTCATGACTGTCATCCGGGAAGGAATCCGGCTCGAGCCCTGGCTCGCAGCCAAAAACTTCGGCAAGGATGCGGCGTCATTAGCCTTTTTCCTACTGGTCCGAAGTTGTTATGCCCGACGCCCGTCGGTTGTAGTGCTTCGGATCAGAACGGTGAGCACCATGATGGTGCCCAAACAAACATAGAGAATGTGGAGATCACCCCCCATGCAAACCGACACAACTCGCGAGAACCCGCAGGGCACCTTGCCGCAGGCCGCCGATTCGAATTCGGATCTGGCCGCCACCGCGCCTGGTCAACTGCGCGTGATCAAGCGCAATGGCACTGTCGTTCCTTACACCGATGACAAGATCACCGTCGCTATCACCAAAGCGTTTCTCGCAGTTGAGGGCGGCACCGCTGCCGCTTCGTCGCGAATCCACGACACCGTTGCCCGCCTGACCGAACAGGTCACCGCGACCTTCAAGCGTCGCATGCCGTCGGGCGGCACCATCCACATCGAAGAAATCCAGGACCAGGTCGAACTGGCCCTGATGCGTGCCGGCGAGCAGAAAGTCGCTCGCGACTACGTGATCTACCGTGACGGCCGCTCGAAAGAACGCGCTGCCCACGCCCCGGTCGAAGCGGCAGTCAATGCGCACCCGTCGATCCGTATCACCCGCGCTGACGGCAGCCTCGCGCCGCTGGACATGGGCCGCCTGAACACCATCGTCACCGAAGCCTGCGAAGGCCTGGCTGAAGTCGACGGCGACCTGATCCAGCGCGAAACCCTGAAAAACCTGTACGACGGCGTGGCCCTGAACGACGTCAACACCGCGCTGGTGATGACCGCGCGTACCCTGGTTGAACGTGAGCCGAACTACTCGTTCGTCACCGCTCGCCTGCTGATGGACACCCTGCGTGCCGAAGGTCTGGGTTTCCTGGGTGTGGCCGAGAGCGCCACTCACCACGAAATGGCCGACCTGTACGCCAAGGCGCTGCCGGCTTACATCGCCAAAGGTATCGAGTTCGAACTGCTGAACCCTGTGCTGGCCACCTTCGACCTGGAAAAACTGGGCAAGGCGATCAACCACGAGCGCGATCAGCAATTCACCTACCTGGGCCTGCAGACCCTGTACGACCGTTACTTCATCCACAAGGATGGCGTGCGTTTCGAACTGCCGCAGATCTTCTTCATGCGTGTGGCCATGGGCCTGGCGATCGAAGAGAAGCAGAAAGAAGACCGTGCGATCGAGTTCTACAACCTGCTGTCCTCGTTCGACTACATGGCTTCGACTCCGACCCTGTTCAACGCCGGCACCCTGCGTCCACAGCTGTCGAGCTGCTACCTGACCACCGTTCCGGACGACCTGTCGGGCATCTACCACGCGATCCACGACAACGCCATGTTGTCCAAATTCGCTGGCGGCCTGGGCAACGACTGGACCCCTGTGCGCGCCCTGGGTTCGTACATCAAAGGCACCAACGGCAAGTCGCAAGGCGTGGTTCCGTTCCTGAAAGTGGTGAACGACACCGCTGTAGCCGTTAACCAGGGTGGCAAGCGCAAAGGCGCTGTGTGTGCCTACCTGGAAACCTGGCACATGGACATCGAAGAGTTCATCGAACTGCGCAAGAACACCGGTGATGATCGTCGTCGTACCCACGACATGAACACCGCCAACTGGATCCCTGACCTGTTCATGAAGCGTGTCTTCGATGACGGCAAGTGGACCCTGTTCTCGCCTTCCGAAGTGCCGGACCTGCACGACCTGACCGGTAAAGCCTTCGAAGAGCGCTACGAGTACTACGAAGCCCTGACCGAGTACCCGGGCAAGGTCAAGCTGTTCAAGACCATCCAGGCCAAAGACCTGTGGCGCAAAATGCTCTCCATGCTGTTCGAAACCGGCCACCCATGGCTGACTTTCAAAGACCCGTGCAACCTGCGTAGCCCGCAGCAGCACGTCGGCGTGGTTCACAGCTCGAACCTGTGCACCGAGATCACCTTGAACACCAACAAGGACGAGATCGCCGTTTGCAACCTGGGCTCGATCAACCTGCCGAACCACATCGTCGACGGCAAGCTGGACACCGCCAAGCTGCAACGCACCGTGAACACCGCCGTGCGCATGCTCGACAACGTGATCGACATCAACTACTACTCGGTGCCGCAAGCGAAGAACTCCAACTTCCGCCACCGTCCGGTCGGTCTGGGCATCATGGGCTTCCAGGACGCGCTGTACCTGCAGCACATCCCTTACGGTTCCGACGCTGCCGTCGAGTTCGCCGACAAGTCGATGGAAGCGGTCAGCTACTACGCGATCCAGGCGTCCTGCGACCTGGCAGACGAGCGTGGTGCCTACGAGACCTTCAACGGTTCACTGTGGTCCAAAGGCATCCTGCCACTGGATTCGCAACAGATCCTGATCGAGCAACGTGGCCAGAAGTACATCGACGTTGACCTGAACGAAACCCTGGACTGGGCACCGGTTCGCGCCCGCGTACAGAAAGGCATTCGTAACTCCAACATCATGGCCATCGCACCGACCGCGACCATCGCCAACATCACCGGCGTATCGCAGTCGATCGAACCGACCTACCAGAATCTGTATGTGAAATCGAACCTGTCGGGCGAATTCACCGTGATCAACCCGTACCTGGTTCGCGACCTCAAGGCGCGCGGTCTGTGGGACTCGGTCATGATCAACGACCTGAAGTACTACGACGGTTCGGTTCAGCAGATCGAGCGCATCCCGCAAGAACTCAAAGAGCTCTACGCGACCGCGTTCGAAGTGGACACCAAGTGGATCGTTGACGCCGCCAGCCGTCGTCAGAAGTGGATCGACCAGGCCCAGTCGCTGAACCTGTACATCGCCGGCGCCTCGGGCAAGAAACTCGACGTGACCTACCGCATGGCCTGGTACCGTGGTCTGAAAACCACTTACTACCTCCGTGCCCTGGCCGCGACCAGCACCGAGAAGTCGACCATCAACACCGGCAAGCTGAACGCTGTTTCCAGCGGCGGCAACCACGGCGACGATTCGGTTCTGGCAGCTCCGGCAGGTCCAGCTCCAGTGCCAAAGGCTTGCGCGATCGACGAGCCGGATTGCGAAGCTTGCCAATAAGCTGAGCCGGGCCAGGCGTCGCGAGACGCCTGATGCTTCCAGGCAAAAGAAAACCCCCGACAGACTTCTGGTTTGTCGGGGGTTTTCTTTTGTCTGCCAAACACCAAGGCTCTAATGAACAGGGTTCAGCCGATACAAAAAAGGCCCCTTCACAGAAGGAGCCTCCTTATTGGTGCTTACTATCGGCAGCCGCCGTTATTGTAAGGACCGGCAACACGAACCCAGCCACTGGCTTGTGGAACGTTGCTGCACATAGTACGGCCGGTCGAAGCCGACTGATAAAGCCACCAGGAAGCCGGTGCAGCTTGAACAACGACTGCACCCAACAGCAAACTTGCGGCCAAAGTCAGACCAAAACCCATACGTAGCGACATAACGATCTCCATTTCAAATAAACGTCTCAAATGGTCGTCAGCGCAATAACTTCATAGATCATCATCTTGCCGACACAACCAGAGACAGCAGTAAGAGTGTTGTAAACCGAACACCCATCATTCATCAAGGCCCTGACGAAAGAGCGCGCACCTTACATTGCGAAACAACTAAAAACAATAAATAAAACCCCCACAACCAAAACTATTTATTAATTAAATCAACTCAAAAAAAATCAACAACCACGCAAAGACCTACAACATTAATTGCATACAAACCACTGACCCAAATCAAAAAAATACGCTAACTAAAACCAGACACGCGGCACAATCTTCCCTAATTTAAAACAACATCCCAATAAGTTAACGTTTGTCTGCGCAATAAATTAACGCGCGAAGCCTCCGCCCAGCGCCAGGTACAGTCCCATTTGCGCCTGCAGTCGCTCGAAGCGATTCTGCGCCAGTGAAATTTGCGCGGCACGCCGGCTCTCTTGCAGATCCAGCCACTCCTTGATACCCGTTTGCCCGCTGCGATAACGAATTTCGGCCAACCCTTCGGCTTTCATTGCGGCGACCAGAGCCTGCTCTCGCCGTCCCCCCTGATCAGCCAACTGCACTTGCGCCGACAGGGCGTCTTCAACTTCCGCCAGCGCGATATAAAGGCTCTGACGAAAGTCGATTATCGCCGCCTCATAGTCCACCGCCGATATACCCACTGTGTACTTGCGAACATTCCATTGCACAAACGGCAGACTGATACCAACACCCAATAGACCGACAGGGTTATTGAGCACTTGGCTTAACTCTCGACTACCGCCAGTAGCCAGACCGCCCGTCAGGGTGAACGAGGGATAGAAACTGGCACGCGTTGCGTCATAGTTCGACAGCGCCTGGCGCAATCGCCATTCAGCCGCCTGCAAATCCGGACGTCGATCAACCAGATCAGCCGGCAAGCCTGCCGGCACACTCGCCAATGCCGTCGAAGGTAATTGCACAAGTTCTGCAAACCGATGCTCGGGTGCCTGATCAAAGACAATGGCCAGTGCGTTGCGCGCCACTTCAAGTTGCTGCAAATAGTCACTCAATACAGCACGCTGCGTGGCCAACACCTGCTCGGCTTGTGCCTCTTCAAGACCCGTCGCCGCACCCGCCAGATGTTGAGACTGCACCAGTTGCAACGTCTGCTCGGCGTACCCGATACTTTCCCGCGCAGACCGGACCAGTTCGTTGAACAGGCCGATCTGCCAATACAGGCGCGCCGTCGTACCCACCAGGCTCAGCGCGCTGGCACGCCGGTCAAAGTCGGTCGCCAACAGCGACCATTGCCCGGCATCGCGCGTACTCGCCAGTTTCCCCCACAAATCGACTTCGTAACGCACCGTCGCGCTCGTGGAAAATCGACGCTGGCTTGAATTGTCTCGATGTAGATTCCTGCTCCAGTCCGCCCCCGCCCCCACGTCCAGATCGGGCGTGATATTGGTGCCGGTGAGCCCTGCCTGAAGCGCTGCCCGACGCACTCTGAGCGCAGCAACTGCAAGATCGTTATTGCGCGCCAGGGCGTCGTCGACCAAGGCGTTCAGACGTGGATCATCAAACGTTTCCCACCATCGCTCTCGCACACTCAATGAGCGCTCACGGGATGCGTCGCCAAACCAGAAGGCCGGCGTCTTCACTTGCGGTTGACGATATTCGCTGTGCAGCAGAGCGCTGCAGCCGCCCAACAACAAAGGCAATGGCAATGCCCAGATCCACTTGCGCTTGGTGTACTTCATTCTCTGGACAACGCCTGAATGGGATCAAGCCGGGCGGCATTGCGCGCCGGGATATAACCGAACAACACGCCGACCAGCAGCGAACACAAACACGCTGAAATCATGGCCAAAGCCGTGAATTCCATAACGATTGTCTGCACGAAATAGCCGAACACCTGGCTGATCAACAACGAAAGCAGGACACCCAACAAGCCCCCCAGCAGACAGACCAGCACCGCCTCGATCAAAAACTGCTGCAGGATGTCCGTGCGCCGCGCGCCGACCGCCATGCGGATGCCAATCTCCCGGGTGCGCTCGGTGACCGACACCAGCATGATATTCATCACGCCGATACCACCAACCAACAGTGAAATGAGCGCCACCGCAGAAATCAGCAGGGTCAGTGTGTCTGTGGTTTTCTGTACGATTTTAAGGATGCTGTCGCTGGAGCTGAGGAAAAAATCCGCGCGCCCATGACGTGCCACCAACAATGTTTGCAGTGCTTGCTCTGCTGCTGGACTGGCAACCTGCTCCCTGAGCCGAACCTTGATCGAATTGAAATGGCTCTGCCCCAACAAGCGCCCCATCACCGTCGTATAAGGCAGATAGACCTGCAGGCTTGGCCCTGAAAAACCGTCATCGCGACTTTCCATGACCCCTACCACCGTGCAAGGCAGGCCGCCCACCAGGATGACTTTGCCCAGTGGCTGCTCCCACTCCTTGAACAGCCGTTGTCGAGTATTGTGATCAATGATCAGGGTCTGGCCGCGGCGCATTACATCGCTGGCACTGAACACCGCCCCCTTGCTCATGCGGATGCCCATCACCTGGAAGTAATCGTGGCCGACACCATTGACGGTGGCACTGACATGCAGATTGCGATAGCGAATCGTTCGGCTGCCATTGACCATCGCCGAGACGCTGTCGACCCAGGACTGCCCCTGGATGATCCGCAGATCCACAGGTTGCAGGGTGCGGATCGAGGCGGCCTGCTCATCCCCCCAGTCCTTGCCAGGATAAACATCGATGGTATTGGTGCCCATGGCGCTGATATCGCGCAGTACTCGGGTCTGCGCACCCTGCCCCAAAGCGACCACCGACACCACTGAGGCGATGCCGATGATGATCCCCAGCATGGTCAGCAATGTACGCATACGATGGCTGCAGAGGGAAACCCAGGCCATCTTGAAAGCCTCGCTGAAGCGACGCCACTGCACCGCCGCTACTTCGCGCCCCTGATCTTGCGTACTTTCACCAGCCTCGGCGACCTGCGCCGCAGGCACTTTTCGGCTGGCATTCGATTGATCCGCGACGATTTCTCCGTCATGAATCTCGATAATCCGGTCAGCGTGCTGCGCCACCTGCACGTCATGGGTCACGATAATAATAGTGTGGCCGCTATGGTGCAGTTCACGCAGGATGGCCATTACCTCTTCACCACTGCGTGAGTCCAGCGAGCCGGTGGGTTCGTCAGCCAGGATCACCGCGCCACCATTGATCAGCGCACGGGCAATACTGACCCGCTGCTGCTGACCACCGGAAAGCTGCCCCGGTCGATGCTGCAGGCGCTGCCCCAGCCCCAGGCGTTGCAACAATGCCCTGGCCTGTTGCTGACATTCGATAAACGACTGGTCGGCGTAAATGGCCGGCACCTGGACGTTGGCCTCGGCGCTCAAATGCGACAGCAAATGAAAGCGCTGGAAAATGAACCCGAAATGCTCACGACGCAATGTCGCCAGCTCATCGCTGCTCATACCGGCCATGTCGAGACCGTTGATGCAGTAGCGACCGGCGGAGGGACGATCCAGACAGCCGAGGATATTCATCAGGCTGGATTTTCCGGAGCCGGACGGACCGATAATCGCCACCATTTCACCGGCGCCAATGGTCAGATTCACGTCCCGCAACACTTGCGTTCTGGCCTCGCCATCAGCGAACCAACGCTGCACACCTTCAAGGGACAATAGCGGCTTGGCCGGCAACACGTCGTTCATCGCATCCGGCGTCAAGCCGCGAAGATCGTTCGCGCTGCTCATTGAGGCTCCGGCTCTTCGCCGAGGACAACTTCGTCATGCTCCTTGAGACCGTCCAATACCTGAACATTAAGGTCATTGCGCAAACCGGTTTTGACCAGCACCGTCTGCAACTGACCATCAACCAGTCGACGCACTTCATAGCGGCCATCCGCGGCACGCTTGCCCAACGCAGCCACCGACACCATTGTGGCTTTTGGCGCAGAAGCGAGCAGCACACTGACCTGCGCCGTCATTGATGTGCGCAACGAACGATCGTCATTGGGCACGTCAAACAGAGCGTTGTAGTACACCGCTGCGTCGGCACCGCCAGCAGTCGAGCCACCGCTACCCTGCATCGTGTCCTGCCGGGCAATGGACTCTGGCGCCGGTTCTACCGCCCGAATATGACTTTCAAAGCGCCGATCCGGGTCGCCCAGGATACTGAAGGACACCGCCTGGCCTGGCTTGACTCGAACCACGTCAGCTTCGGATATCCGCGCCTCGACCGTCATCCGGTCCAGTCGGGCCAGGATCAGCAAAGTCGGGACACTTTGCGCGGAAACGACGGTCTGCCCCTGCCTCGTCACCACGGCAATGACTTCCCCGTCCATCGGCGCACTGATACGCGTATAGCCAAGGTTGACTTCGGCGATGCGGATTTCTATCTCCGCCTGGGAAATCTGCGCAGCCAGGGAAGCCAGTTCGGCACGTGAGCTTTGCAATTGCGCTTCGGCTATTTCCAGATCAGCCCGCGAACCGGCCTCACTGGCAACCAGACTTTGCTTGCGACGAAAATCAAGTTCGTACTGGCGAATCAGCGCCTGTCGAGCCTTATATTGTGCCCGGACACTGAGCAATGCTGCCCGTGACTTGAGCAATTCGTTCTGTGGCAACAACGGGTCAATCTCGGCCAGCAGCTGACCTTGGCGCACCGTATCGCCCAACCCGGCCTTCAGGCTCTGGAGTTGCCCGTTGACCTGTGCGCCAACACTGACTTGCTGGAAAGGCTTGACCGTACCACTGGCCAATACGGTTTCTTCAAGATCCTCGACGGTGACGGTCGTGGTCAGATATTTCCTTGGCGTGGCGCCCCAGCCCTGCCCCCCTATAAACCAGACCAGCAATGCACTGACGAACAACGTCCCGAGGACGAATCGGGAGCGAGAGAAAAAAACCATGGAGTGATCGTTACATCCCTGTCTGTGGTTGGGCGAACCGTTCATTGGCGCCCGGGTGTTGCCTGAGCAAGCGCATGAATACGCCGGCACAAATACGATGCCGCAGACGAGTGGCCCCCGGCGCGCGCATTAAACAAGAAAGCCCCTCAAAGAGGGGCTTTCCGTTACAGCTTTTTACAAAACATCGATATCAGGTCATCTGAATGATGGTTTGCATGATGGTGCTCTGGGTCGAAATGGTCTTCGCGTTCGCCTGATAGTTGCTCTGGCCCTTGATCAGGTCTACCAGCTCGTTGGTCAGGTTAACGTTCGACTCTTCCAGCGAGTTGGACTGGATGGAACCCAGGGTACCGGTTTGCGGAGCGTCATAACCCGGGATACCCGAGGCGAACGTTTCCTTCCAGCTCGTTCCACCGATCGCTTGCAGGCCCTGCTCGTTAGTGAAGCTGGCCAGCGCAACCTGGCCGATGGCCTTGTTCTGGTTGTTGCTGAAGTTGGCGAACAGGGTACCGGTACCGTCGATGGTCAGGTTAGTGATCTGGCCAGTAGCATAGCCGTCCTGGGTCGGGATCGAACGGGCGGTATCGGCGTTGTACTGGGTAGTCTGCGCCATCGAAATGGTAATGCCGGCCGTGTTCGCGGCGGCACCGTTAGGTTTGAAGGTACCGTTGACCACGTTACCCGGAACCCAGCCGCTGAGCTTCAAGTCGCTGCTGATCACCGGACCAGGCAGGGTGCTGACCTGAGTCAGTTTGCCAGCGGAGTCAAACGTCATGGTCGAAGGTGTCGGCGCGGTGACCTTCGGATCGCTACCGGTAGCGTCCGGGTTACGCCCGTCTACCAGGGTGTAGACCTTCCAGGTGTTGGCACCGGTCTTGACCACGTACTGATCCATCGGGTGCATGTTGCCCTGACTGTCATAGATCGGCGTGCTGAACGATTTAGTGTAGGTCGCGAGGTTGGTCGGGTCGAATTTGCCGGCCGGCGCTGTGTCGTCGATCACCGGAGCGGTCGAGTCCAGGTTGATGGTCGACGTCACCAGCGAGGTGGACTTTGGCGCCAGGTTCGAGGTGTCGATCTTCAGGTCGGTCAGTACGCCGTTAATGACCTTGCCGTTGGCATCCACGCCGTAGCCCTGCAGACGCGAGGTGTAGTCGGTGTTGGTGATGTAGCCTTTATCGTCGACCTTGAACGTACCGGCCCGGGTGTAGGAGATCGAGCCGTTGTTGCTCATGGTGAAGAAGCCCGAACCGTTGATGCCCATGTCCAGCACGTTACCGGTGTTGTTGATGTCACCCTGGGTGAACTGCTGGGATACGTTGGCCAGACGCACACCGTTGCCGATGACCTTACTGCCGGTACCCAGGCGAGTGGCCGAGTAGACGTCTGCGAATTCTGCACGGGACGATTTGAAACCGGCGGTCGCGACGTTGGCGATGTTGTTGCCGGTCACGTCCAGTTGTTTGTTGGCTGCATAGAGACCGCTAAGGCCGATATTGAAAGACATATTCCACTCCTTTGTGCCGGTTAGTCGGCTCTATATACCAATGGTTTGTACTTTGGACAGGGCGACGGTGCCCTTGCCGGACAGGTTGAGCATCAGCTCGCCACCGGTCTGGCTGATGGTCACGCTGTTGACCGTGGCTGGCAGGTACGTTGCCAGGTCGGTCGCGGTGCCATTGATCGATGCGTTGGCTTTGACGGTGTAGGTCCCGGCCTTCACCAGATTGCCGTCCTTGTCCTTGCCGTCCCAGGTGAAGCTCGCGCTGCCTGCGGCGCGACTGCCCAGATCAATGGTTCGCACGATCGCGCCGCTGCTGTCGGTGATGGTGACCGTGCCGCCGGCAATCGACGACGGCACGGTGGCCGAACCGGTCATGCCCTTGCTCGGGTCGTCCATCTGCACGCTGTTGGTCTGCACGATCACGTTGCGACCGACCAGCGACGACGCCTGCAGCGCCTGCGACGAGTTGTAGTTGCCGGCCAGCGAGCTGACGGTGCTGTTGAGGGTGGTAATGCCCTCAAGGCTGCTGAACTGCGCCAACTGCGCCACGAAGGCACTGTTGTCCTGCGGATCGAGCGGGTTCTGGTTTTTCAGCTGGGTGACCAGCAGTTGCAGGAACGCATCCTTGCCCAGCGCCTGGCCGCCGGTGGCGCTGTTGGTGGCCGAAGCAATGCCACCGGTGGTCGAACTGGTCTTTTTCGACGAGTTCGCCAAGATGTCATTCATGCTCAGGCTGCTGGTGGTATCGGTAACGCTCATGGCAGTCGCCCCTTATTACTGACCGAGGGTCAGTACCTTCTGCATCATGGTTTTGGCGGTGTTCATCATTTCGGCGTTGGTCTGGAACGACCGGCTCGCGGAAATCATGTCAGCCATTTCTTCCACCACGTTCACGTTCGGGTAGTAGACGTAGCCTTTGGCGTCAGCGGCCGGATGGTTCGGCTCGTAACGCGCTTCGAGGTTGCTCTGGTCTTCGACCACGCCAAGTACCTGCACGCCCTGCCCTGCGGCGTCCTGGCTCTGGAACAGCGAGTTGCTGCCACTGTTCTGGCCGCCCTGGAACATGGTGGCAAACACCGGGTGACGGGCGCGGTAGGTCTGGTCGATGCTCGACGAAACGGTTTCGGCGTTGGCGATGTTCGAAGCCACGGTGTTCAGACGCGTGGTTTGTGCGCTCATGCCGCTGCCGGCAATGTTGAAAACGCTGGACAGGGACATGGATTACTCTCCGCGCAGGGCTGACACCAGCCCTTTGAATTTGCTGTTGAGCAGGGTGAAGCTGGCCTGGAAGCCGACCGCGTTTTCCGCGTAGTTCGACTGTTCAAGCTGAGCGTCCACGGTGTTCTGGTCGATCGAAGGCTGCATCGGCGTGCGATACATCAGCGACTCGTCGCCATTGCCCAGGCCTTCAGCTTCGATGTGACGGCTGTTGGTCATGTTCAGGGCGATGGTGCCGTTGGCGTTCTTCTGGGTCTGTGCTTCAAGCACTTTGGAGAAGTCCAGATCCCGAGCCTTGTAGTTCGGGGTATCGGCGTTGGCGATGTTGTTGGCCAACACTTCGGCACGCTGGGCGCGGAAGCCCAGTGCCTTTTCGTGAATGCCGAGCGCTTTATCGAAGCTGATGCTCATGTCGGGAACCTTCGGGTGACCGGTTTTTCGTACCTGAGCTTTAGCAAGCGCCGTGCCAAACAGAACAACCCCCATAAACCGGGGCTTTGCGAGGAGCCGGCAAAGCGGCAATGCCAGAAAAGCGGCAACCGGGTTCCGCTGGCTGCCGCTTTTCTGCCGCTTGCGTGCTCTCGCCAACACCGGACAACTGTGGGAGCGACGGCTTGCTCGCGAAGGCGTCGTGTCAGTCAATATTTGTTGTCCTGGCACACCGCCTTCGCGAGCAAGCCCGCTCCCACAGGGGATTTTGTGGTGCGTGAGGGAGATAATTCAGGCACAAAAAAACGGGAGCCCCCAAGGACTCCCGTTTCTCGTGTTGCCCGTGCAATCACTTCGCCTGGTAAATGATCCCCGGACTGCACTGGACCATCTGGTAATGATCCGGCAAACCGTTCAGCGCTTCGGACGCGCCAAGGAACAGGTACCCGCCCGGCTTCAGCGTGCTGTGAATGCGCAACAGGATGTCTTTCTTCACCTCGGCGGAGAAATAGATCAGCACGTTGCGGCAGAACACGATGTCGAACTTGCCCAGACTCGCGTAGCTGTCGAGCAGGTTGAACGAACGGAATTCCACCCGGTTCTTGATCGGCGCCTTGATCACCCAGCGCCCCGGCCCTTTCGGGTCGAAGTAGCGCTGCAGACGATCGGCGGACAAACCGCGACCGATCGCCAGGCTGTCGTACTCGCCGGTCTTGCAGTTGGTCAGCATGCTGCCGGACAAGTCCGTGGCAACGATCTGCACGCCCATCTTCAACTGACCGAGGTTGCTGCGCTCGAACTCGTCGATCGACATCGACAGCGAATACGGTTCCTGACCCGACGAGCACGCCGCCGACCAGATCCGCAGACGCTGGTTGGGACTGGCCTTGATCGCCTCGGGCAGCACCTTGTTCTTCAAGACTTCAAACGGATAGGTGTCCCGAAACCACAGGGTTTCGTTGGTCGTCATGGCATCGACCACCTGCTCGCGCAAACCGCTGCGCGGCTGGGTCTGGATGCGCTGTACCAGCTCACCCAGGGACTTGATGCCTTGCTGCTCCATCAGTTTGTTGAGACGGCTCGAGACCAGGTACTGCTTGTTTTCACCGAGCAAAATGCCACAGGCTTTTTCCAGGAAGACCCGGAATTGTTCGAAATCCAAATTACCCGTAGACAATGATGCCGCCTCTTAAATCGTGTTGACCGCCAGGGACAAAAGGTCCCTAGCTGATATCTGCTGCTTTGATCCGGTCGACTACCCGGGATGCCAGGTCATCAGGACGGAATTTGGCCAGGAAGTCATCGGCACCGACTTTCTTGACCATCGCCTGATTGAATACCCCCGACAACGAAGTATGCAGGATGATATGAAGCTTTTGCATGCGCGGGTCGCTGCGGATCTCCGCCGTCAGGGTGTACCCGTCCATCTCCGGCATCTCGATGTCGGAAATCATCATCAGGAACTCTTCTTCCGGCTTCTTGCCCTCTTCGACCAGCTTGCGCAGGTAATCCAGCGCCTGCTTGCCGTCGTTCAGCGCCACCACTTCGACCCCGACCGTCTGCAGGCAACGCGTGACCTGCTTGCGCGCCACCGACGAGTCATCGACCGTCAGCACCCGCAGCGACAACGCCTTGCTCTGGGTTTCGACATCGACCACACCGACCGAAATCGCCTCGGGCGTCGGCGCCACTTCCGCCAGCACCTTCTCGACATCGATGATTTCGACTAACTGATTGTCGACCCGAGTCACAGCGGTCAGGTAGTGATCGCGCCCGGTGCCCTTGGGCGGCGGATGGATCTCTTCCCAGTTCATGTTGACGATGCGCTCCACCGAGCGAACCAGGAAACCCTGGGTCTTGGTGTTGTACTCCGTGATGATCACGAACGGACTGTTCTTATCTTTCAACGCCCCGGAACCGGTCGCCATTGCCAGATCAAGGATCGGAATGGTCGCCCCCCGGATATTCGCCACCCCGCACACGACAGGACTGGACTTGGGCATCAACGTCAGCGACGGGCATTGCAGCACTTCCCGCACCTTGAACACGTTGATGCCGTAGAGCTGCTGACCGTCAAGACGGAACAACAACAGCTCCAGGCGATTCTGCCCCACCAGTTGCGTGCGCTGGTTCACCGAATCCATTACACCAGCCATGCCCAGACTCCTACACCAACGCCAAGTGTTGTTGCGACGCACATTCATTGCTAAACGGCACGGCGCTTGCTTTTTAACTCGTATGAACGCTCAAACGACATTTTTCCGACGCCTGACCTCCCGCACCCGCAAAGCGCTGTGCGCGGTGTCTGCCGTCCACTTCTTCTTCGCTGGCAGCCCTGCCGGTGCTGATACGGTTACCTTGCCTGACATGCTTATCGGCGTCACCCAAGGCTTTCTTGAGTTCACCGTAGAAGACTATCTGGCTACCAGTCAAACGGAAGGCCGCTACGAAATCGAGGTCAACCAGCTCGACCCGCGTATGCGCATGCCTATGTGCGACAAGGAATTGACAGCGTCGCTGGAGAGTCCGGCCCGTCCGCTGGGCCGGGTAACGGTCAGGGTCCGGTGCGAAGGAACCTCGCCGTGGACGGTGTTCGTGCCCGCTCAAGTCCGCCTGTTTCGCGAAATTGTTACCACCACCCGCCCGCTGAAACGCGCCGGAATTATCGAGCCGCAGGATGTGACCTTGCGTGAACGCGACATCAGCCAGATCAATCAGGGTTTCCTGACGTCGGTGGATGAAGCCATCGGGCAGAAATTGACCCGACCAACGGTCGCCGATCAGGTGATTACCCTGGTGCATCTGGAACAGGCTGAAGTGGTGCGCAAGGGTGATCAGGTGGTCATCATCGCCCGCAGCGGTACGCTCGCCGTGCGCATGCCCGGCGAAGCCCTGGCCAATGGCGGTTTGAAAGAACAGATCCGGGTGAAAAACCTCAATTCCAACCGGGTGATCAAGGCGCAGGTCATCGCGCCGGGTCAGGTGGAAGTGGCCATGTAAAACGCTCAGGCAGAAAACTGGCGCCGGCCTCGATGCTTCCCTAAACTGTGCCGCAGCAGAACACGCTTCGGCACATGCAGCTCATTGCAAAGTGAGCCTAAAGTTTTCCAGGGAATGGCCGAGAACATGGCAAGCGTCCAAATTCCCAGAGGTTTTTAACATGGTCATCGATTTCAGCCGTTTGAACAGCTCCTCGTCACTTACGGGCAGTACACGTACCAGCAACGCCAAGGAAACCGCCGAATCCGGCACCTCCGCGCCGCTGAATACCCAGGCCGAAACGGCCAGTACCGCAAAAAGCGGGGAATCGGTACACCTCAGCAATGAGGCTCAACAGTTGCAGAAGGTCACTGACAAGCTGCGCGATCAGCCTGCCGTCGACAAAGCCCGGGTGGCCGAGTTGAAAGCAGCGATTGCCGATGGCAGCTATAAAGTCGACAGCAACCGTGTAGCCAGCAAACTGCTCAACTTCGAAGCCCAGCGTTAGGCTTTTGCCGGCGCCAGGCTTTTGGACGCTTAGAACCCAAGGCCAGCCATGCACGACACTAATTTATTGCAACTGATCACCGACGACTTTGCTCCAGCTCAACAATTGCTGGAGTTGCTGCAAACCGAGTCCCTCGCTTTGCACGGTCGTGACATGCCTTTGCTCGAAGACATTCTGGCGCGCAAACAGGCATTGATCATTTTGCTTGAACAGCATGGCCGCAAGCGCAGCGAAATCCTCGCCAGCCTCAACCTGCCGCTCGACCGTCAGGGCCTGGAGCAACTGGCCAGCCACTCGAGCATTGGTGACCAGTTGCTGGCCCAGAGCGATGTGCTCACCGACCTGATTGCCCAGTGCCAGGCGGCCAACGTCAAGAACGGCCAGTCGATCCAGATTCAGCAGGCCGCCACGGCCAATCAGCTGAAAATCCTCACCGGGGGCGAGCCGCCAGCGTTGTATGACGCCTCGGGCACTTTCGCCAAACCCACCAAGCCGCGTACGCTCAGCCAGGCGTGAGCCATTCGATGTGCCTGCACTATCAACCCGCGAAACATGCTGGCAAAATGCTGGCTAGTCGTAGTCAAATTTTGTCTGGAGATTGAGAAAACGTGCCAAACGCCCTAAGCGCGGATGATAGTCCGCAGCCACCAAAGGTGCTGACCACGCCCCTGGAAATCTCCAGCAACCTGCGCCAGCTGCAAGAAAGCCACGATCCGCTGATCATCACGTTCCACGAGCGCAGCCAGCGCTTTCAGAGCTACCTGATCAAGGTCGACCGCGAAACCGCAACGATTGCCCTGGACGAAATGATCCCGCGCGATGGCGAGCGCTTTCTGCAGGCGGGCGAACCGTTCAAGGTCGAAGGCTTCCACGAGGGCGTGCGCATCGCCTGGGAATGCACCGGTAAGCTGAACATTGAAGAGTCCGAGGGCGATCGCTTCTACACCGGCGAACTGCCGACCGAAGTCGTTTACCACCAGCGCCGCAACGCCTTTCGTGCAGCCCTGAAGCTGACTGACCTGGTCAGCGTCGAACTCGGCGGCGAAAAGCTCAAGGCGCCGATCAACGGCAAACTGCTGGATATTTCCGCCACCGGTTGCAAGCTGCGCTTTGAAGGCGACATCACCGACCGCCTGCAACTGGGCCAGGTCTACGATCGCATGATCGCCACCCCGCTGTTTGGCAATCAACCGATCTCGGTCGAACTGCGTTATCTGCACTTCGAAGAAAAGCTCAACATCACTTTCGCCGGCCTACGTTTCCACAACATCAGCGGCCAGGCGGCGCGCAACGTCGAACGCTTCGTCTATCAGTTGCAGCGTGAAGCACGCCGGTTCGATAAAGACGATCTGTAATTCCTACAGGCAAATAGAAAGGGCAGTCCTTGGCGGGACTGCCCTTTTTTATGCGCGATTTAATCTCGCGGCGACTGGAGATCCATTGTGGGAGCGGGTTTGCTCGCGAATACGGCCCGACATTAAAAATTGATGCTGGCTGACACGCCGCCTTCGCGAGCAAGCCCGCTCCCACATTTCAGGGTCTGGCCCCACTGATGTCCGGTGCTGGTTTATCCCCCTCATCAGCCGGATCAGCTTCCACCGCCGCTTCAGGCTGCACTTCGGGTTCTGGCTCCGGTTCTGGCGTAACCGTGGTCTGCATCTGCTCCTGCACCACCTGCTCATCCACTCGCGGATCGAGTGCTGCCACCAACGGCGAGCTGGACATGCTGTCCGGCATCGCCACGTGATGCAGCGGCGCGTCGTCGACCTGATGCAGATTGGTCACCGCTTTCGGGCGAATGCGCCACACCAGCACCAACGCAAAGAAGCTGAAGAACGCATACAGACTCTGGCTGCCAAACAGCTTCATCAGCACACCGGCCAGTAACGGCCCGATACTGGCGCCGACACCGTAAGTCACCAGCAGCATCGCCGTCAGCGACACCCGGCGATCGCCCTCGACGTGGTCGTTGGAGAACGCCACTGCCAACGGATACAGGCAGAACTGCACCAGCGAACACATGAACCCGACGACAAACAGAACTTCCAGCGGCACCTGCGGCAGGATCGCCAACGGCAACGCCGCCACCGCGAGGAACCCGGCGAAGCAGCGGATCAGCAGCGCCCGGTCATAACGGTCGGACAACCAGCCCAACGGCCACTGCACCAGCAGCCCGGCAAAAATGCAGCTACCCATGAACAGACCGACCTGCTCGGTCGACAGCCCCTGCTGCGAGGCATACAGCGGCGCCAGACCGTAGAACGAGCCAATGATCAGACCAGCACCGAGCACCGTGCTCAACGATTGCGGCACTCGTTTGATAAAGAAGCGCGGTTCCATCGGTGCCGGATGCAGCGGCGCCGGGTGAATCCGGCGGGTCAGCGCCACCGGCACCAGACACAGGGCAAAACACAGCGCGACCAGCATCAGCAGCTCCAGACCGAGGCCCGGGTGCATGACCAGAATCAGTTGACCGAGCACCAGCCCCAGATACGAAGCGATCATGTAGCCGCTGAACACCAGCCCACGCTGGTTGGCGTCGGCCTGCTCGTTGAGCCAGCTCTCGATCACCATGTATTGGCACATCATGCCCAGACCGACGATGGTCCGCAGCACCAGCCATGCCGGCAGCCAGTCGACCAGGCCATGCCCGAGCACCGCCGCGCCGACGATCCCGGCACACGCCGAATACGCTCGAATGTGGCCGACCCGGGCAATCAAGCGGTGACCGATCTTGCCGCCCAGTACCAGGCCGAAATAGTTGGCCGCCATCAGCGCACCGACCCACAGTCCGTCGACATGGTCAGCAGCCAGGCGCAATGCCAGATAAGTAGATAGAAGGCCCGAGCCGATCAACATCATCAGCGAGGCGAAATACAGCGCTCGAAAGGATTTCCAGATTTGGCGCATCGGCGTTCCGAGCGGCTCCTTGCAGTGAGTATCGGACTATCAAGACGATAGCCCGACGGCGACAGTTAGTCAGGCCTGGGCTGCTAGAACACGCCGTTCCCAGGGAGTGATTTCATCAAAGAAGCTGGTCAACTCCATGGTCTTCGAAGCGATGTAGCCTTCGATGAACTCCTGTCCGAACAGTTCCCTGGCCAATTGGCTACGTTTCAGACGCTCGAGCGCGGCATGCAAGGTACACGGCAGCGAAAGATTCTCCGGCACTTCGAATTCGCCCTGAATCGCCGCACTCGGCTCCAGCTCATGCTCGATGCCATGCAAGCCGGCGGCCAGACTCGCGGCAATCGCCAGATACGGGTTGGCATCGGCGCCAGGCAAACGGTTTTCCACGCGTCGAGCCACCGGCGAACTGGCCGGAATACGCAACCCTGCGGCGCGGTTGTCATGGGACCAGCAGGCATTGTTCGGCGACGCATACGGGTGACACAGACGCTGATAGGAGTTTACGTTCGGCGCAAACAGCGCTGTGAAATCAGCCATGCCCGCCTGCTGCCCGCCGATGAAATGGCGGAACATCGCGGTCGGCTGGCCATTCTCGTCACTGAACACGTTGTTGCCGGTGGCGATCTCGACGACGCTCTGGTGAATGTGCATCGAACTGCCCGGCGTGTGCGCCAGCGGTTTGGCCATGCACACCACGCTCAGACCATGCTTGAGCGCGACTTCCTTGAGCAGGTGTTTGAACAGGAAGGTCTGATCGGCGAGCAACAGCGGATCACCGTGCAGCAAGTTGATCTCGAACTGGCTGACGCCCATTTCATGCATGAAGGTATCGCGCGGCAGACCGAGGGCCGCCATGCATTTATAGACTTCGCTGAAGAATGGCCGCAGGCCATTGTTGGAACTGACACTGAACGCCGACTGCCCATCCTCGCGACGCCCGTCGAGGCCGACTGGCGGACGGAACGGCTGGGTCGGATCAGTGTTCGGCGCGAAGACGAAGAATTCCAGCTCGGTCGCCACTACCGGCGCCAGACCGCGTGCGGCGTAACGGGCGATGACTTTCTTGAGTTGGCCACGGGTCGACAGGTTGGAGCTTTCGCCGCTCAGTTCGTCGGCATCGCAGATGGCCAGGGCACGTGGCTCGTCGCTCCATGGCAGGGGATGGATCATGCTCGGCTCGGCCACCAGCGCGAGGTCGCCGTCATCGCTGCCGTAAAACCGCGCCGGCGGATAACCGCCCATGATGCATTGCAGCAGCACTCCCCGCGCCATCTGCAAACGCCGCCCTTCGAGGAAACCCTCGGCGGTCATCACCTTGCCGCGCGGCACGCCGTTCAAATCCGGCGTGACACATTCAATCTCATCAATGCCGGTCAGTCGCTGCGCGAGTGAACGCTGGCCATCGGTTGTCATGACGCAATCCTTGTTATTGTGCGAGCCGCAAGCGGCGACCCGTACAAAATAGGCTCCGGCTGTTCGGAATATCAAGCAGCGTCAAACAAAAACCCGAGTCACGGCAGATAAAGGCTGAACACCCCGCCACCCAATGGTCCGCCATTGCGAATCTCGGTGTGCCCGACCACGCCATTGCGCTGATGCAACGCAGCAATCCGGTTGGCGAAATACAGACCCAACCCGGTGCTGCCGCTGCCGTGATTGATGCCCTGCACGTAATCAGCCTGACGCTCGAGCATCGCTGCCGGGTAACCGTCGCCGTCATCGTTGATACTCAACACCAGTTGCCCAGCCTCGTCGCTGACGGTAATCAGCAGCGACTCGCGGGCATAACGAATCGCGTTGTTGACGCAATTGCCCAATACCGAGGCAACCAATTCGCGATCGAAGAAACCCAGCGGGCTCAGCGGATCAACTTCGTAGGTAGCAATGATCCCGCGACTGGCGAACACCTCTTGATGCGCGGCCAGTTGCGCCTCAATGAAATCATCCAGCTCGTGATACGCCGGTTGCAGCGGCAACTGGTTGACGCCGAGCTTGTACAGTCCAAGCAGTTGCACCAGCATGCCGTTGAGGTGGGCGAACTCGAAGTCGATCACACCCTGCTCCGCCCCACCGCGTTGCGCTTCGGGCAAGCGCGCCAACCATTGGCTGTGGGCCTGCATCAGCATCGCCAGCGAGTTCTTCATGTCGTGAACGGTGGAGGCGATCACCGTGGAGAAATCCAGCGCCTGCTCGTCTTGGTTCATTCGCCAAACGCCTTGCTTTTCAGCTTCTGATAACGCGCATAACGCGCGTCGGTGTCGGGCATCAGGCCGACCATTTTCAGGCAGGCCCGACATTCTTCCAGCTCCGCCGACGGCACACTGGTGTCGGTGCCGTGCAGCAGCGACTGGGCCATGTTCAGCGCGATACTGATGTTCTTCGGTTGCATCTTCAGCGCCTTGCGGAACACCTCGCGGGCCTCCACCAGATTGCCGGTCTTGTACACGCGCACGCCCTGACGGTTGAGGTCGGCGGCGGCGTTGCTCGAACTGAGGATAGTCGGGTCGTCGGTGAGCTTGGCGATGTCTTTCATCACCGCCGGATCGTCACCGTAGATCTCCGCACAGCTCTTGAGCATCGAAGTGCCCGCCTCGGCCTGACCGAGCATCTGCAATTGCTTGGCGACCAGCAGCGCCGCTTCAGGGCTCATGAACTGTTCCATGCCGTCGAGGCGCATCAGTGCTTGCTCGGTAAGCTTGTCGGCGGTCTCGGCATCGTTGAGCAGCAGACTGGTGGCCTTCATCAGCCGCGCACGAATCTGCAGGCCGGGGTCAGACGGGTTCTCTTTGGCAACGGCGCTGAGCGTGGTGTTGATCTCCAGCCGCGTGCGCGTGTCGAGACCGCGCTCACTGCCCTTGCTGATCAAGGCATGAGCGAGGCCAAGGTTGCTTTCCGGATCCTTGAACCGCGACTGCGCGCCCTGCGCCACTGCCTGGCGATACGCCCGGGAAGCGGTGTCGAAATCCTCGTTGGCCATCGCCAGTTTGCCGAGCAACGCTTGCCGGCGCACCGCCAGCGGCGACAAACGAATCGCCTCCTCCAGCACCCGCTGCGCGCCTTTGGTATCGCCCTCGGCGACCAGTACATCGGCCATGCCGTCGTACAGCGCCGGCATCATCGGGAACACTTTCAGCGCCTTTTCGTAAACATCTTTGGCCTGCGCCACTTGCCCACGCTTGAACAGCAACTTGCCCAGCCCGGCAAACGCCCACGGCAACGGCCGATCAGCGATGATGCTGTCATAGAGGCGTTCGAGCGCTTCGTTCTGGTTCATGTCGCGCAGCGCATCGGCGCGATAACGCAGGCACAGCGGCGAATAACGGATGTCCTGCTTGCACAGCGCAATACAGGCATTGAGCACCTCGACCGGCTTACCGCGATCAAGGGCTTGCAAAATCGGTTTGAGCAACGTCTTGCGCTGCTCCAGACGCTCCAGGCGCTGCGCCAGGCCGGAGCGGTTGAACGGCTTGGTCAGGTAGGCATCCGGCTCGTGCTCCAGGGCACTGAGCACCATCGCCTGACTGGTCTCGGCCGTGACCATGACAAACACCGCTTCATGGCTGATGAGCTTTTCCGACATCAAGTCTTCCAGCACCTGCTGGCCATTCTTCTTGCCGTCGCCGAGGTGGAAATCCTGCAGAATGAAATCGTAGGACTTCTGCGCACACATCTTCAGCGCTTGCTCGCCGGTATCGGCGGTATCCACATCCTTGACCCCCAGTTCACGCAGCATCGAGCGTACGGAACTGCGGAAATCCGAGAAATCATCGACGATCAGAAAACTCTTTTGGTGATACGACAGCATCGAGGATTTCCAGGCAATTGAAGTAGGTGAACCGGGGGCGTTTTCACAGGCGCGCTGATGATAGCTGGAGGCTAAATGCTATCAAGCGATTTCGTGCGAGTCTGAGGTCGCCGAATGAGTTATCGGCAAGGGGTGGGGTTCTCTGAAGTGGAGGGGTTCAAGATTCCTTGTGCAGCGATTACCCTGCGCGCCGGGTCATCTTTTCACTACAGGGTTTATTTCGACTGGCGACACGAGCGATGGCTGACGGCTATCGACGTCAACCATTCCGGTTTCGCGAAGCTCCTCGCGGATGCAAAACGAAAGGGCCTTGAGTTCGCGGTTTCCGGAATCGGAAGAACGTTGGCGAGAATGAATTGAAGATAGAGTGCCAAGGAGATTTACAGGTCATGCGGGGTAATCCTCCCAGCCAGGCCCTCCGTAAGGCGTCTTATCCAGCTCAGGAAAATCCGTCGTCCATTCGCCCCAGTCCATGTACTCATAGTACTTGCTCATCGCTTCGAAGCGGCTTGCCGCCTCAACTTCCCAAATCAGTTTCGACCCCGGCTCAAGGAGGGCGCGCGATTCATCGCCATGAGGCCCAGAGGGACAAAACAACTGTAAGCCATCGGGTTCCAGCCATAGTTCATGATTCAAGGTTCATCCTCATTAGTCTAAATGAGCCATCGGCTGGAGTTCACTACGAAGTGGACCTTCAACACAAGCCGAGAGACGCAAGTTCGGTGGTAGAAAGTCTACGTGAGCAGTAGCTATCGTCGATCAAAGGCTGAGCTCTTCTCTCAGAGCAATACCTTTACGAGGTCGCGATTACTAAAAAGCCCCGACAGGCAATTACCTGAGCGGGGCTCTTTGAATGCTTGAAGCGATCCACTTGCACCCACCCTTCACCCTTGAGGCTTGGACGTTGGCAGATTAAATCGCTGGAAGCATTGATATGTATATGGTGTCCCAGGGCAGGTTCGAACTGCCAACCTTCCCCTTAGGAGGGGGATGCTCTATCCAATTGAGCTACTGAGACACTGAGTTATCGCGGCCGGACACGGCGCGACGGACGGCGTGCATGTTAACGGCCAGCCCCTGATTTGTCATGTCGTCCGTGGGCTTTTTAAGTGTAGGCAGGCGCCTTGCAATACTGCGGGAACATTTACCGTGCAATTTGCACTACCTCAAAAAGCCATCATTGCAGATTGCAACCCGCGCCTTATGAAATACCCTTGCAAATCCTTGTTTTTAAAGGACTTCACAGCGGTTAGACTGTTGGCACGACGGCTGCTTTGTCTGTTCTCATAACAGCACAACCGGAGTCCGCCCCATGAACAGCACTCTTCTGCTCGCAAACGCAATCGCACTGGCGGTTTTGGTTGGCTTTCATTTTGTTCCAGAGAGTGCTGAACCGGTGGCTCAGCGTATGCCGCATTATTTGCAGGTGCAGAAAGCGCCGCAGTTGGCGGTGCTGAGCGATCAGAGCGACTACGCGGCGCAGGCAGTCAATGAGCCAGAGCAAGCAATGCCGACGCGCGACACCGAACGTCTGGTTTTTTGAAATATCTTCAGGAGTACAGCATGTCCAGATCAGCCGCAGGATTTCTGATCCTCGCCTTATTGAGTGGCGTTGTGCATTTTTCGCTGTTCGAGGAAACCGCAGTCACCCTGCCCCTGATTGGCTGCGGCGTGTTTGCGGTGTTGTTTGTGCTGGCCCTGGTGGCCGGGCGCAGGATCAAGTTTGATCCGGTGCTGCGTTAAGACGGATCAAGCACAGCAGTTGCTTGACGGCGTCCGCCAGGTCGCCCGAGTTGTCGATCAGATGCACGGGCAAGTCAGTTGCCCTTCTGTCCTTGAACAGCGCATTGCGCGCCAGTCTCGCATCGATCTGCTCAGGCGTCTCCCGCCCTCGTCTGAGCAGGCGTTCACGCAAGACCTCATCCTTGACCGTCAGCAGCACCGGCAGCAGCGTCGGATAGCGCTCAAGCGCCTGACGCAGGTTGGCGCGTGAGCCGTTCACCAGCACAGATCGTCCAGCGCGCAACCATTCGTCGATTTCTGCCGGGATGCCATAAGCCAGCCCATTGGCCTGCCAGGACAGCGAGAAATCCCCGGCTTGCTGGCGTCGCTCGAACTCTTCGGGCGTCACGCCGATGGCATCCTCACCCACCGATTCCGCTGATCGTGTAATCACTCTGCGGATGATTTCGCATTTCAACTCACGCAAAGGCTCACGCGCGGCCTCGATCAGGCTGTCCTTGCCTGAACCGGAGGGTCCCATCAGATAAATAAGCCTGCCATCCATCCTGAAAACGCCCTCCAACGGGTGTTTGCCCTAGTAAATCGGCAAATTGCCACTATCCTGTACAGGTAAGGAACAAGGATTGAAAGCCGCATAGCATGCACGTTCTGACGTCTTCGGACATCAACAGATGTGCACCCGGAAGCGGTCATTGATGCGGACCAAGGCAAAGTTTTCAAACCAGTCCGCATTTCTGATAATTGGTGCTGGCATTACGCCTTTACCCAGCTCAATATTTGTCACAGAATTGACGCCAATGATCTGGCAATTTTGAGGCATGATGCGGGCCTCTTAACAATTCAGGTTGAACCATTTGGCGCGGATGCTTGTCCTACCACACATCCTGCGGCCAATCCCGAGAACCGCTCCCCTGAACTAACCGGTTAAATATATGCGCCCATTGAAACAGGCAATTTATTCCAGCCGTACGGCTGACAAGTTCGTCGTACGTCTGCCAGACGGGATGCGTGAACGCATTGCCGAGGTGGCTCGCAATCATCATCGCAGCATGAACTCCGAAATCATTGCGCGCCTTGAGCAGAGTCTTATTCAGGAAGGTGCACTGGGCGAAGAGTTGAGCATGCGCCTGGACAGCCCTGAGCTTTCGCTGCACGAGCGTGAGCTGCTGCAACGCTTCCGTCAGCTGTCGCACCGTCAACAGAACGCCCTGGTGTCGCTGATCGCTCACGACGCCGAAATGGCCGCAGACGCGTCCTGAGCCACACCGAACATCTCAAGCCAGCTTAAGTGCTGGCTTTTTTTTGTTTGAAATCTGACCCTCACCACAAATAAAGACACATGTCGCGTCCTGAATAAGGTTTACACCTTCTGACCAATCTTCAGGAGGATTCAATGGATACCGGAAAAAGG
>NZ_JAJSLU010000028.1:0-14675 GCF_023063025.1 Pseudomonas sp. YL2
CGCCTGCGCTGTTTGAGCAGCAGGCGGCCTAATACTCCTACGGAGTGGTTTAAAAAAACTGAACCACTACACCGCAGGCTGCGATCTTTTTTGCGGCTGAACGATCAGCCCTCTTCCAGCCACCAGCGCAACGGCTTGCCTTCGGCCGGCCAGAAGCGCATCTGCTCGACCGGCGAGATGTCCCAGCGCTCAACGCCTTGCAGCGCCTGCAGGAAGCGTTGTTCCTGCTCCATCAGCGCCGGGGCGCAGAGTTTGCGGGTCTTGCCGATCGGGCCGAAGCTCAGCTTGTCGCCGTCGAGGGTGTACGGCGCGAACCAGTGGTTGCAGCCGCCATTGCCATACGCGCGGCCATCGTCGCCGAGGGTCACGGTCAGATGGCTGTAATCCATCAATGGCCGCTCGCCGATCCACTCCAGGATGTAGCTGCGGTTCTGCTGCAGTTGCACAGGCTCTGCGGCGCAGCCCACCAGAGCGGCACCGACCAGCAGCGGCAGGGCAAGGCGTTTCATCACGCAGGCTCCTGGCATTTCGGGCACAGGTGCTTGTCGCCGACGGCTTTCCAGCCCAGCTCGGCGATGCGCGCCGTGGCGGCCGGTTTCTCGGCGGTCTTGCCCAGCTTGGCGTCCACCGCGAACTCGAAGTTCAGCTCTTTGGCGCAGCTGTCGCAGTTGACCTGCCAGGTGTGGATCGCCAGTTCGCCGAAGACCGGGCCGGTGGTCATCGCGGTCCATTGGCCCGGCGGATTGATCAGGTGGCGCACGGTGTCGACGGTCAGGCGCATGGACAAGTCCTTGCTGCCTTTGAGGGTGACCAACAGGACGTCACCGTTGCGGATCGAGCCACCGTTGCCGGTGACCTGATAGCGGCCCGGTACGAGGGCGCGGCATTCGGTGAGGGTGTGTTGCGGGTTCATCAGGGTGTAGCGGAAATCGTGTTCGACCATGGGTCCTCCAAATCTGCGCGACATGCTAGCACGGGCTGGATTGCAGGATGGCTTACACGTGCGACCTTCGATCCGGTTCAAATCGTCCGGCGCTCATGGCAAACTGCCGCCCTTCACTCTGAGGGAACGGAACATGGCGCTGATCGAATGTTATGAATGCAAGCGGAGCATCAGCTCGGAAGCAAAGGCGTGCATTCATTGTGGTGCTCCGATGGCGCAGCAGCATGAGCACACACCGGCGCAAGCCGCCGCCGCGACGATTTCATTTGGCAGCCTGCCGCGCAACAAATCCGTGCCCGAGGCGTTTATCCCGCCAGCAGCCCCTGAACCCGCGCCGCGCGTTTCACCGGCGGCGGTCGGTCGCCGCCGTCGGCAACCGGAACCCGCACCTCAACTTCAGCCCAACGCCGACGGTTCGCGGCCGGTGGAAGGCTGGTTGAAGATCATGGTGTTCCTGCTACCGATGGTCTTCGTCTGGTTCCTGCTGCGTAACGGTCATTCGATGAAGCAGCGCTTTTTCGGTTTTGGCTGGCTGGCGTTGCTGATCCTGGCCTCGTCGCTGTCGCCGAAGTAAACCGGCAAGCCTTCAACCTTCGACCTGGTTCTGCGGCGCGCCTGCGGCCCAGGTCGCGATGTTGTGCAGGGTGGTCGCGGCAATCGCGCCCAGCGCCTCATGGGTCAGAAACGCCTGATGGGCGGTGATGATCACGTTCGGGAAGGTCAGCAGCCGCGCCAGCACGTCGTCCTGCAACGGCAAATCGCTGCGATCCTCGAAAAACAGCTGCGCCTCTTCCTCATACACATCCAGTCCCAAATAGCCCAATTGACCGTCCTTCAGGGCGTCGATCAGCGCCGGTGTGTCGACCAGGCCGCCGCGTCCGGTGTTGATCAGCATCGCTCCCGGCTGCAGGTGCGCCAGTGATTCGCGGTTGATCAAGTGTTTGCTCTGGGCGTTGAGCG
Source organism: Pseudomonas sp. YL2 (assembly GCF_023063025.1). Classification (NCBI taxonomy): domain Bacteria; kingdom Pseudomonadati; phylum Pseudomonadota; class Gammaproteobacteria; order Pseudomonadales; family Pseudomonadaceae; genus Pseudomonas; species Pseudomonas sp. YL2. The sequence goes on from NZ_JAJSLU010000028.1 coordinate 1,904, forward strand.
GGCAGTGCAGGCTGATGATCCGCGACTGCGCGAGCAGCTCCGGCAGGCTCAGGTAACGTGCGCCCAGCGCCACGACCTCAGGGTTTGGGTACGGGTCGTAGGCCAGCAATTGGCAACCGAAACCGTGCATGATTTTCGCGAACGTCGCGCCGATCTGCCCGGTGCCGACGATGCCCACGGTCTTGCCCACCAGATCGAAACCCGTCAGGCCGTGCAGCGTGAAATCGCCTTCGCGGGTGCGGTTGTAGGCGCGGTGCAGACGCCGGTTGAGCGCCAGAATCAGCGCTACCGCGTGTTCGGCCACCGCATGCGGCGAGTAGGCCGGGACCCGCACCACGGCCAGTCCGAGGCGTTTTGCCGCGAGCAGATCGACATGGTTGTAGCCCGCCGAGCGCAGGGCGATCAGCCGTGTGCCACTGGCGGCGAGGCGCTCCAGCACCGGCGCACTGAGATCGTCATTGATGAAGGCGCAGACCACCTCGTGCTGCTCGGCCAGGGCGGCGGTGTCGAGACTGAGCCGGGCCGGCTGAAAGTGCAGTTCTATCCCGGCCGGGCATTCGGCGCCGAGGAAGCTGTCGCGGTCATAGGTCTGGCTGCTGAAAACGAGCGTGCGCATGAATTCCTCCTGGAACGGGGTGGCGAGTCAGCGTTGACGGCCACCACTTTAACGGCGGATGCCGCTGCCGGCATTGCCGTGGATCAGGCGCTGATCCTGGCTTGCGTCGCGAGTCGATTGATCGCCCGCTCCAGTTCTTCCAGCGCCACCACTGCTTTCGGATCGCCCTGTTTAAGCAGGGTTTCACTGCGCTGACAGGCCGCGCGTAACTGCGGCACGCCACAATATCGGGTCGCACCGTGCAGGCGATGCACGCGCTCGATCAGTGCGTTCTGATCCCGGGCTTCACTGGCGGCACGAATGGCTTCGCGGTCGGCTTCCAGCGAGGCGAGCAGCATGGCCAGCATGTCGGCTGCCAGATCGGCTTTGCCGGCGGCCAGACGCAAGCCTTCTTCGTGGTCGAGCACCGGCAACTCATTGCCACCCGCCGCGCTGTCGCTGGCCCGTTCCGTTCCTTGATTGCGCAAGGCCAGACCGGTCCACTTCAGCACCACTTGCGCCAGTTGCCGCTCGCTGATCGGCTTGGTCAGATAGTCATCCATGCCGCTTTGCAGCAAGGCGCGTTTTTCGTTGGCCATGGCGTGGGCGGTGAGGGCGACGATCGGCAGCGGTGTGCTATGCCGTTCGCTTTCCCACTGGCGAATGGTTTCGGTGGTCTGGCGTCCGTCCATGCCCGGCATCTGCACGTCCATCAGCACCAGATCGAAGGATTCGCTCTGCACCGCTTTGACTGCTGCGTAGCCGCTTTCCACGGCCAGAACCTTGGCGCCCATGTCTTCGAGCAGGGTCTGCACCAGCAACAGGTTGGCCGGGTTGTCGTCGACGCACAGCACTTTCGGTGCACGACTCGACAGCGGTTCGCCCGGCTCGTTGCGCGGCTGGCGTGGATTGGCCAGATCCGCCAGCGCCCGACGCAGTTTGCGCGTGCAGGCTGGTTTGGCTTGCAGCTGGCTGTGCGGGTTGGGCACCGAGAGATGGAACAGCGTCTGTTCGGTGGTCGGGCACAGCACCAGCACTTTGCAACCGAGGTGTTCGAGATCCCAGATGTGCTGGTTCAGGCGCTCCGGGAGCATGTCGTTGCTGGTGATGCCGAGCACCGCAAGATCGATCGCCTGATCGGTCTGGTGCGCGCCAGTGACGCCGTTGGTCAGGCTCTCCAGCGTATTGAACGGCGTGACGTCGAGGCCGCAGTCTTCCAGTTGATGCTGCAGGGCCTGACGTGCCAGTTCGTGATTTTCCAGCACCGCCACGCGACGCCCGAGCAGTGGCGGGCCCGGCAGGTCTTCGCTGTCGTCGCGGGTTTTCGGCAGGCTCAGGCTGATCCAGAATTCCGAGCCTTCGCCCGGGGTGCTGTCGACGCCGATTTCGCCACCCATCTGTTCGATCAGACGCTTGGAGATCACCAGACCCAGACCGGTACCGCCGGGTTGGCGCGACAGCGAGTTGTCGGCCTGACTGAATGCCTGGAACAACGCGCGCACGTCCTGACTCGACAGGCCGATGCCGGTGTCCTGAATGCTGATGCGCAACTGCACGCTGTCTTCGTGTTCTTCTTCAAGCATGGCGCGGGCGACGATGGTGCCTTCGCGGGTGAATTTGATCGCGTTGCTGACCAGGTTGGTGAGGATCTGCTTGAGGCGCAGCGGGTCGCCGACCAGCGACAGCGGCGTGTCGCGATAAACCAGACTCACCAGCTCCAATTGCTTGGCGTGGGCGGCCGGGGCCAGGATGGTCAGGGTGTCCTGCAGCAGATCGCGCAGGTTGAACGGGATGTGGTCGAGCACCAGTTTGCCGGCCTCGATCTTCGAGAAATCGAGGATCTCGTTGATGATCCCCAGCAGGCTGTCAGCGGACTTTTCGATGGTGCCCAGATAGTCGAGCTGACGCGGGGTCAGCTCGCTTTTCTGCAACAGATGCGTGAAACCGAGAATGCCGTTGAGCGGCGTGCGGATCTCGTGGCTCATGTTGGCGAGGAACTCGGATTTGATCCGGCTCGCCTCCAGTGCTTCTTTGCGCGCCAGGTCCAGTTCGATGTTCTGGATCTCGATGGTTTCCAGATTCTGCCGCACGTCTTCGGTGGCCTGATCGACGCTGTGCTGCAGTTCTTCGCGAGCGTTCTGCAGGGTGCCGGCCATGCGGTTGATGCCCGAGGCGAGCTCGTCCAGTTCCTGACTGCCGAGCGGTGGCAGGCGGGTTTCCAGATGACCGTCCTTGAGCTGGGCAACCGCCTGTTTGATCTGGCTCAGCGGGCGGTTGATGGTGCGGCCCATGCGCAACGCGAGCAGGGCCGCGCCCGCCAGACCGGCGGCAATCAGCAGCAGGCTGGCAAACAGGCTGCGATAACCGCGCAGCAGCATGCCGTTGTGCGACAGCTCCAGTTCGACCCAGCCGAGCAGACGGTCGGATTCTTCGGGGATCAGATCACCAGCGAGGTTGCGATGCTTGCCGAACACCGGCATCAGGTAACGGGTGGCGTCATTGCCGCTGCGCCGTTGCAGTTGTGCACTGTCACCGCTGGGCGCCTGATTGAGCATGGTCGGGCCGGCGTGCGCCAGCGGTGTGCGGTCGGGGGCGAGGAAGGTGACGGCGCGCACGTCAGGTTGTTCGAGGGACTGGGTGGCGATGCGTTCGAGCAGATCGGTGTTGCCGTGGCCCATGGCGGGCGCCACCAGCGGCGCCAGTTGTTCGGCGATCATTTCACCGCGCTGCATCAATTGGGTCTGCAAATCGGACTGTTGCATCCAGGTGAAATAGCCACCGAGCACCAACGCCATCAGGCTGGTGGGCAACAGGGTCAGCAACAACACGCGACCTTTGATTCCCAGTTTCTTGAGCACACCCATCTCCTGCATCCCGCTGAACTGTTGACTCGCACGTGCGTCCGGCACGCGACATTGGCGCAGTGTAGCGATTTGCAGGCGGGCAATCTTCGGAAAAATCATGTCGCCATTGGTCGGCGCGGCCTGGCGCGTTTGTCCGGCCGGTCAAGCTTGGGTTGCCCGATGGCGGGCAATCTTGAATAATCGGCCAACTGAGAATTATTAGCAGATACTCATGACTCCTGTTTCCACCGACCTGCCACGCATTCTCGCCATTGAGGACGACCCGGTGCTGGGCGCCTATGTTCACGAGCATCTGGGCCGCAGCGGCTTTGCGGTGACCTGGTGCCAGAACGGTCAGGAAGGGCTGAACATTGCGCGTCACCAGCCGTTCGACGTGGTGCTGATGGACATTCTGCTGCCGGGGCTCGATGGCTTGAAGGTGCTGACGCAGTTACGCCAGAGCCATTCGACGCCGGTGCTGCTGATGTCGGCGCTGGGCGCCGAGGCCGATCGCATCAGTGGTTTTCGTCTGGGGGCTGATGATTACCTGCCCAAGCCGTTCAGCATCGCCGAGTTGCATGTGCGGATCGAAGCGATCCTGCGCCGGGTGGCGCTGGATCGACGTCCGGCAGCGATTGCCCCGGCTGCGATCCACGGCGCGCTGCGCTTCGACGACGAACAGTGCGAAGTCTTCTATAACCAGCATGCTGCCGGTCTGACTCGCAGCGAATACCGTCTGCTGGAAACCCTCAATCGCAACGACGAAGAAGTGCTGAGCAAGGCCTTCCTTTATCAGCATGTGCTGCAACGCGGCTACGCGGCCCACGACCGCAGCCTCGACATGCACATCAGCCAGATCCGCCGCAAACTCAAGGCCATCGGTTACGCCGAACGGGAAGTGCGCACGGTGTGGGGCAAGGGTTATGTGCTGAGTGCCACCGATGAAAATCTCTGACCTGCCGGGGCGGCATTCGCTGTTCTGGAAACTGGCGTGTCTGCTGGTGGCGTTCTGTCTGTTGATGATCTGGCTGAGCTGGTCCTGGGGCCGCTACATGGAAGAGCGCAACCAGTATCTCTCCGACGAGGCGCGCGGCACCCTCAGCCGTTATGCCAGCGAAGCCGAGCGCGCGTGGCAGCGCGGTGAGCGTGACGGGGTCGATAACTGGTTGCAGAGCATGGAGCTGCGCGAAGCCGCCTGGGTCGGGGTGATCGACCGCAATCTGCAGTCGTTGAGCAGCGAGCCGCTGAATGAACAGGAAATCCAGCACCTGACCTTTTTACGCGGCCTCGATTGGCCGATCCACAAAAAGGGCCGGCCGTGGCTGCGCGTACCGTTTCCGCAGAATCCGTCCGCCGGCAGTCTGGTAATCGAGTTGCCCGAGCGCTTCCTGCCGGGGAAATACCGGGTGTTCTGGCGGGTGATCACCAATGGCGTGATTCCGGGGCTGTTCACCTTGCTGCTGTGTGTCGGTCTGTATCGCTTGCTGGTGGTGCCGCTGAACAATCTACGCAAGCAGGCCAATGCGTGGCGTGCCGACCAATTGAATGTGCGTCTGTCGAGCGGCATTACCCAGCGCCCGGACGAACTCGGTGAACTGGCGCGGGCCTTCGATTCAATGTCCGAACGCCTGCAATCCACCGTCGCCCTGCAACAGCAATTGCTGCGCGACCTGTCCCATGAACTGCGCACGCCGCTGAGCCGGCTGCGGGTGGCCAGTGAAAGCGAGCAGGATCTACGGCAACTGCGCGAGCGCATCAGCCGTGAAGTCGACGGCATGCAACGACTGGTCGAAGACACCCTGCAACTGGCGTGGCTCGACACCGAGCGTGCGCCGCTGCCTGACGAAGCGATCCAGATTCAGGCGCTGTGGGAAATGCTCACCGACAACGCCTGTTACGAAAGCGGCTGGCCGAGCCTGCAATTGCAGTGCGCGGTGCCGGCGTCGTGCTGGGTGCGCGGCAACCTCAATACTTTGGCGCAGGCGCTGGAAAACATTCTGCGCAACGCCATTCGGCATTCGCCCGAGGGCGGCATCGTGCGCCTCGATGGACGGCGTGACGGCGATTACTGGCATTTATGGCTGGAGGATCAGGGCGGCGGGGTGGCCGAGGGCGATCTGCAACGGATCTTCTCACCCTTCACCCGCCTCGACGGCTCGCGCCCGGGGGATGGCGGTTTTGGGCTGGGGCTGAGCATTGCGAGGAATGCGGTGCAGCGTCAGGGTGGGATGGTGTGGGCGGAGAATGGTGGGGCGGGGTTGCGCTTGAATTTTCGGCTGATTGCCGATGACGGCGGCGTGACGGCTGACGCCTTCGCGAGCAAGCCCGCTCCCACTTTGGATGTGTGTCGTCCGCAGATTGTATAACCAACACCGCCACCCTCCTGTGGGAGCGGGCTTGCTCGCGAAGGGGCCCTTCGATTCACCGCTGAACTCAAAAGTCGCACCACCGGTGCGACATTCATCTGCTTATTCCCAGAAACCATAAGCACCGCACTTTGCGTGATATGGCCTGCGGACGTTTGCCGGTATGATAGGCGCCCCCGCACGTCTGGATTGCGAATACGCCATGACCCTGCAGTACCCAACCATCGCCGATTGCGTCGGCAACACTCCGCTGGTGCGTTTGCAGCGCCTGCCCGGTGCCACCAGCAACACCCTATTGCTCAAGCTCGAAGGGAACAACCCGGCGGGTTCGGTCAAGGACCGTCCGGCGCTGTCGATGATCACCCGTGCCGAACTGCGCGGGCAGATTCACGCCGGCGACACGCTGATCGAAGCGACCTCGGGCAACACCGGGATTGCGCTGGCCATGGCCGCCGCGATCAAGGGTTACAAGATGATCCTGATCATGCCGGACAACTCCAGTGCCGAGCGCAAGGCGGCGATGACCGCTTACGGTGCCGAGCTGATTCTGGTCAGTCAGGAAGAGGGCATGGAAGGCGCGCGCGATCTCGCCCAGCGGATGGAAGCCGAAGGCCGTGGCAAGGTGCTCGATCAGTTCGCCAACGGCGACAATCCTGAAGCGCACTACACCACCACCGGCCCGGAAATCTGGCGTCAGACCCAGGGCACCATCACCCATTTCGTCAGTTCGATGGGCACCACCGGCACCATCATGGGCGTGTCGCGCTACTTGAAAGAGCAGAGCGACAGCGTGCAGATCATCGGGCTGCAACCGATGGAAGGCTCGGCCATTCCCGGCATCCGTCGCTGGCCGCAGGAATACCTGCCGAAGATCTATCAGGCCGACCGCGTCGACCGTATTGTCGACATGGCGCAAAGCGAAGCCGAGGACGTCACCCGGCGTCTGGCCCGCGAAGAAGGCATCTTCTGTGGCGTGTCCTCGGGTGGTGCGGTGGCAGCCATGCTGCGCCTGTCCAAAGAAGTTGAAAACGCGGTGATCGTCGCGATCATCTGCGACCGTGGCGACCGTTATCTGTCGACCGGCATTTTCGACGCGGCCAACTGATGGCCAAGCACGAGAGAGGCCTGCGCTTCCAGCCCACCGGCGGCAGCAAGGCCGCGCAAATTCCGACCGGCAAAAAACAGCGCTTGAACATCGAGCGCCTGGCCAATGACGGTCGCGGCATCGCGTTTTTCGAAGGCAAAACCTGGTTCGTCCTCGGCGCCCTCGCCGGTGAAGAGGTCGAGGCGCGGGTGCTTGGCGCCCGCGGCAAAGTGGTCGAGGCGCGCACCGAGCGCGTGTTCAAGGCCAGCGAGTTGCGTCGCCCGGCAGCTTGTCAGCACGCCGGCCGCTGCGGCGGGTGCAGCGTGCAGCATTTGCCCCACACCGAACAGCTTGCCCTGAAACAGCGCATGCTCGCCGAGCAGCTGTCGAAGGTCGCCGGGGTCGCGCCTGACGAATGGGCTGCGCCGTTGACTGGCCCGGAATTCGGCTATCGCCGCCGCGCGCGGATCGCCGTGCGCTGGGACATGAAAGCCAAGCAGCTTGAAGTCGGTTTCCGCGCTGCCGGCAGTCAGGACATCGTCGCCATCAACGAATGCCCGGTGCTGGTACAGCCCTTGCAACCGATCATGACCCGCTTGCCGGAGATGCTCCGTCGTTTGAGCAAACCGCAGGCGTTGGGGCATGTCGAGTTGTTCAGTGGTTCATCGCTGGCGGTATTGCTGCGGCACATGGCGCCGCTGTCGGAAGCCGACCTGACGATCCTCAAGGATTTTTGCCAGTTCCATCAGGCGCAACTGTGGCTGCATGGTGAGGGCGAGCCGCAACCGGTGGATGCCACGCAGGCGCTGGGCTATCGCCTGGAGCAGTGGGATCTGGATCTGGCCTGGCGCCCGGGAGATTTCATTCAGGTCAACGCCGGGGTCAACGAGGCGATGGTCGCGCAGGCGCTGGATTGGCTGAAACCGCGCCCCGATGAACGCGTGCTGGACCTGTTCTGCGGTCTGGGCAACTTCGCCTTGCCGCTGGCCAAAAGCGTGCGTGAAGTGGTGGCGGTGGAGGGCGTGCAGACCATGGTCGACCGTGCCGCTGCGAACGCTGCTAGCAACAATTTGCATAACACTAAGTTTTTTCAAGCCGATTTATCCCAGCCTTTGACCGATGCTCAGTGGATCGGAAACGGCTTTTCTGCGGTACTCTTGGACCCACCGCGTGACGGTGCTTTCGAGGTGGTGCGCAAGCTCGCGACCCTGGGTGCCAAACGGTTGGTGTATGTATCGTGCAACCCTGCAACTCTGGCGCGCGATACGGTCGAATTGATCAAGCAGGGCTACCGGTTAAAACGTGCCGGGATTCTCGATATGTTTCCTCAGACGGCACATGTCGAGGCCATGGCGTTATTTGAAGCGAGCCAGGATGGCTCGTCTGAATCCGTCTGACCTGTCCGGGCGGCGCTCGCTTTAGCCCTGCGAGCGCATACGGGCGTTGAGGGTCAGCGATTTGACGCATTGAATCTGCGTCGTAGGGAAGGTAAAGCAGCATGGTACAGGTGAGAGCACACCAGCCGATCAACACTGACGGCAGTATCAATCTCGAGGCTTGGCTCGATCACGCGGTCAGTGTCGACATGGCACTGGATCGCGAAGCCTTGAAAGAAGCCTGCGAGTTCGCTCGCGAGGCCGAACAGCAGTCCAATGCCAAGAAGAATCTGTGGGCCGAAGGCTCTGGCAGTTTCAGCACGGGACTGGAGATCGCCGAGATCCTCGCCGACCTCAAACTCGATCAGGATTCGCTGGTCGCGGCGGTGCTGTATCGCGGCGTCCGCGAAGGTCAGATCGAACTCGCGGCGGTCAGCCAGCGCTTCGGTCCCGTCGTGGCCAAACTGATCGACGGCGTGCAGCGCATGGCGGCAATCAGTGCCAGCCTCAGCCCGCGCCAGTCGATGGTGATGGGCACTCAGGGCCAGGTGGAAAACCTGCGCAAGATGCTGGTGGCGATGGTCGACGACGTTCGTGTCGCGCTGATCAAACTGGCCGAACGTACCTGCGCCATTCGCGCGGTGAAAACCGCTGACGACGAGAAGCGCAACCGCGTCGCCCGGGAAGTCTTCGACATCTATGCGCCGCTCGCGCACCGACTCGGCATCGGTCATATCAAGTGGGAACTGGAGGACTTGTCCTTCCGGTACCTGGAACCCGATCAATACAAACAGATCGCCAAGCTGCTCCACGAGCGACGGCTGGACCGTGAGCGGTTCATCAGCGATGTGATGACCCAGCTCAAGGACGAATTGCAGGCCACCGGCGTCGACGCCGACATCAGCGGCCGGGCCAAACACATCTATTCGATCTGGCGCAAAATGCAGCGCAAGGGTCTGGAATTCAGCCAGATCTACGACGTGCGCGCCGTGCGTGTGCTGGTGCCGGAAATGCGCGACTGCTACACCGCGCTCGGCATCGTCCACACCCTGTGGCGGCACATCCCGAAGGAATTCGACGACTACATCGCCAATCCGAAAGAGAACGGCTACCGCTCGCTGCACACCGCGGTAATCGGTCCGGAAGGCAAGGTGCTGGAAGTACAGATCCGTACGCACTCGATGCACGAAGAAGCCGAGCTCGGCGTCTGCGCGCACTGGCGCTACAAGGGCACCGACGTCAAATCCGGCTCGAACCACTACGAAGAGAAAATCTCCTGGCTGCGTCAGGTGCTGGAGTGGCACGAGGAGCTGGGCGATATCGGTGGTCTGGCCGAACAGCTGCGGGTCGATATCGAACCGGACCGGGTCTACATCTTCACCCCGGACGGTCATGCCATCGACTTGCCGAAGGGCGCGACACCGCTGGACTTCGCCTACCGCGTGCACACCGAAATCGGGCACAACTGCCGTGGCGCGAAGATCAACGGGCGGATCGTGCCGCTCAACTACAGCCTGCAGACCGGTGAGCAGGTCGAGATCATCACCAGCAAACACGGTACGCCGAGCCGTGACTGGCTGAACCCGAACCTGGGTTACGTCACCACCTCGCGGGCGCGGGCGAAGATCGTTCACTGGTTCAAGTTGCAGGCCCGTGACCAGAACGTCGCGGCCGGTAAAACCCTGATCGAGCGCGAACTCAATCGCCTCGGTCTGCCGGCGGTGGACTTCGACAAGCTGGCCGAAAAGGCCAACATGAAAACCGCCGAAGACATGTTCGCCGCCCTCGGTGCCGGCGATTTGCGTCTGGCGCAACTGGTCAACCTCGCACAGCAACTGGTCGAGCCGGAACGCGGCAACGAACAGCTGGAGCTGATTCCGCGCAAGGCCACTGGCTACAAGCCGGGCAAGCGCGGCGACATTCAGATCCAGGGTGTCGGCAACCTGATGACGCAGATGGCTGGCTGCTGCCAGCCGCTGCCGGGCGACGCGATCGTCGGCTACATCACTCAGGGTCGTGGCGTGAGCATTCACCGGCAGGACTGCGCCTCGGTGCTGCAACTGGCCGGGCGCGAGCCGGAGCGGATCATCCAGGTCAGCTGGGGCCCGGTGCCGGTGCTCACTTATCCGGTGGACATCGTCATCCGTGCCTACGACCGTTCCGGTCTGCTGCGGGACGTCTCGCAGGTGCTGCTCAACGAGCGGATCAACGTGCTGGCGGTCAACACCCGTTCGAACAAGGAAGACAACACCGCGCTGATGTCACTGACCATCGAGATTCCCGGGCTGGATGCGCTGGGGCGCTTGCTGGGACGGATTTCGCAGTTGCCGAACATCATCGAGACGCGGCGTAACCGTACTCCGTGAAGATGGCTTCGTTCGAAGGTGGGAGCGGGCTTGCTCGCGAAGAGGGCGTGTCAGTCGATATTTGCGCTGAATGACACACCGCATTCGCGAGCAAGCCCGCTCCCACGTTGGTTTTGTGTAGAGGCATGACAGATGTATTCACTTGAAGACCTGCTCCACCTGATGAACCGCCTGCGCGACCCGCAGTACGGTTGCCCGTGGGACATCAAGCAAACCTACGCGACCATCGTCCCGCACACCCTCGAAGAAGCCTACGAAGTGGCCGACGCCATCGAGCGGGGCGACTTCGATCACTTGCAGGGCGAACTGGGCGATCTGCTGTTTCAGGTGGTTTATTACAGCCAGTTGGCCAAGGAAGAAGGGCGCTTCGAATTCGCCGGGGTGATCGACAGCATCACTCGCAAGCTGATCCGCCGCCATCCGCACGTGTTCCCCACCGGCGATCTGTATGCGCCGCTGGACGTACCACGCTTGAGCGAAGAGCAGGTCAAGCAGCGCTGGGAAGAGATCAAGGCCGAAGAACGCGCCGAGAAATCCGCCGCGCCCGAGCAGCTGTCACTGCTCGATGATGTACCTGCCGCGCTGCCGGCACTGTCGCGTTCAGCCAAGTTGCAAAAGCGTGCCGGGCAGGTCGGTTTCGACTGGCCGGATGCGTTGCCGGTGCTGGACAAAGTGCGCGAAGAGCTCGACGAAGTGCTCGAAGCCATGTCCGAAAACGATCCGCAAGCGGTGGCTGACGAGATCGGTGACCTGCTGTTTTCCGTGGTCAATCTGGCCCGGCACCTGAAGGTCGATCCGGAAACCGCGCTGCGTGGCGCCAACGCCAAGTTTGAAAGACGTTTCCGTTTTATCGAACAGGCATTGCGCGACACCCGTCGTCCCATGGAAGATTGCACCCTCGAAGAGTTGGACGCCCTGTGGGGTGAAGCCAAACGTCAGGAAAAGAATTTGCCCAGCTGCGGCTGAGCCGTTGCCCAAGTGAGTAAGCATTAATGAGCCTTTCCCTTCGCGACCAGTTGCTCAAAGCAGGCCTGGTCAACCAAAAGCAGGCCAAGCAGGTCAGCAAAGACAAGCAGAAGCAGCAACGTCTGGCCCACAAAGGGCAGGCCGAGCTGGATGATTCGCAGCAGCGCGCCGCTCAGGAAGCCATGGCCGAGAAGGTCAAGCGCGACCAGGAGTTGAACCGTCAGCAGCAGGAGAAGGCCGAGGCCAAGGCCCGTGCCGCGCAGGTCAAACAGTTGATCGAAGTCTCGCGTCTGCCGAAGCTGACCACCGAGGACTACTACAACTTCGTCGACGACAAGAAGGTCAAGCGCATCTCGGTCAATACGTTGATGCGCAACAAGCTCAGCAGCGGCTCGCTGGCGATCGTGCACCATGCCGGCGGCTACGAAGTGATTCCGCGTGAAGCGGCGCTGAAGATCCAGGAGCGCGACCCGCAACGTATCGTGCAGCTCAACGTGCAGACCGAAGAGGTCAATGCCGAGGACGATCCGTACGCGGCCTATCAGATCCCGGATGACCTGATGTGGTAAACCGATAAAGCTGTAACAACCCAAACTGTGGCGAGGGAGCTTGCTCCCGCTGGACTGCGTAGCAGGCCTCTGCTCTTGAGTTGAAGAGCAGGGCCGCTTCGCGCCCCAGCGGGAGCAAGCTCCCTCGCCACAGGTTCAATATTCGCCTAAGCGGATTTCAGATCCCGTTGCTGTTCCTGCAGTTCCAGTTCGGCTTTGTAATTGTGGGCGTCGATCTCGTTGTGGAACATGCCGACCAGCAAGTCTTGTTGATGCACATCCCAGATGCGGATACCGGCGGCTACGCCTTCGTGGGACATGTGTGAATCGTCGCGTTCAGTTACTTTTACAGTCATCTGCTAGCTCCAAATCTCAAGTTATCTGCAGCAAGGCGTGTGCAGGACTCTTTTATATGATTTGTTAGCTTGCTAAGTAAACGCTTGATTTGCGCAAGGTGTTGTTGCGGTTTTTGCAACAGTGCTGCAGCCCGCGTAATCCGCGACATTCGGTCGCATGGCGGGAAGTTTCATGACAGAAGTTTCATTTTCAGGCGCACTGATATCCCCTGTGGGTGCGGGAAGCCTCTGCGCGGTCCAGGGGGCGCGACCCCCCCCCCTCCTCACCCCCC
>NZ_JAJSLU010000028.1:14685-42335 GCF_023063025.1 Pseudomonas sp. YL2
TGTGGGGGGGGGGGTCCGCGCGGGGGAGGGGGGGGCCACCCCCCCCCCTTCCCCCCTCCCCCCCGCCGTTGGGGGGGAACCCCCGCTCCCACAAGGGAAAGCGGAGTGCCTGGCGACTTTCTTCAGACGAAAAAAAACGCCCCGAACCAGTCGGGGCGTTTTCATGTGTGGCTCAGCAGCGGGGGCTTACTTGCCTTCCCAGCGCTTGAGCACCAGCGTGGCGTTGGTGCCGCCGAAGCCGAAGCTGTTGCTCATCACGGTGTTGATGGTGGCGTTTTCGCGGGTCTTGGTCAGCACCGGCAGATCGGCCACTTCAGGGTCCAGTTCGTCGATGTTGGCGGAACCGGCAATGAAGTTGCCTTCCATCATCAGCATGCAGTAGATCGCTTCGTGAACGCCGGCGGCGCCCAGGGAGTGACCGGACAGGCTCTTGGTCGAGCTGATTGCTGGAGCCTTGTCGCCGAACACTTCACGCACACCTTTCATTTCCGCGACGTCGCCAACCGGAGTCGAGGTGCCGTGGGTGTTCAGGTAGTCGATCGGGGTGTCGACGGTGGACATTGCCATCTGCATGCAGCGGATCGCGCCTTCGCCACTTGGGGCAACCATGTCGTAGCCGTCGGACGTTGCGCCGTAGCCAACGATTTCAGCGTAGATCTTGGCGCCACGGGCCAGAGCGTGTTCCAGCTCTTCAACCACGACCATGCCGCCACCGCCAGCGATGACGAAACCGTCACGGTCGGCGTCGTAGGCGCGGGAGGCTTGTTCCGGGGTGTCGTTGCGCTTGCTGGACAGGGCGCCCATCGCGTCGAACAGGAACGACTGGCTCCAGTGCTCTTCTTCACCGCCACCGGCGAAGACGATGTCCTGCTTGCCCATCTGGATCTGTTCCATGGCGGTACCGATGCAGTGAGCACTGGTGGCGCAGGCAGAAGCGATGGAGTAGTTCAGGCCCTTGATCTTGAACGGCGTGGCCAGGCACGCGGAAACGGTGCTGCTCATGGTCCGCGTTACACGGTATGGGCCAACGCGTTTCACGCCTTTCTCGCGCAGGATGTCCAGCGCTTCCATCTGGTTCAGAGTCGACGCGCCGCCCGAGCCGGCGATCAGGCCGGTACGCGGGTTGGACACTTGCTCTTCGGTCAGGCCGGAGTCAGTGATCGCGTCTTTCATGGCCAGGTAGGCGTAAGCCGCTGCGTGGCCGACGAAACGATAGATCTTGCGATCGATCAGTTCTTCAAGGTTGAGGTCGATGGAGCCGGAAACCTGGCTACGCAGACCCATTTCAGCATATTCCGGGTTGAACCGGATGCCAGGGCGGCTTGCACGCAGGTTAGCGGAGACGGTCTCTTTGTCATTGCCCAGGCACGAAACAATGCCCAGACCAGTGATAACGACGCGGCGCATGCGAATAACCCTTAGAAGTTGTCAGTGGAGGTGAACACGCCGACGCGAAGGCCTTCGGCGGTGTAGATTTCGCGACCGTCGACAGTCACCGAACCGTCGGCGATGGCCAGGTTCAGCTTGCCCTTGAGGACGCGTTTGATATGAATGTTGTAGGTGACTTTCTTGGCGGTCGGCAGGACCTGGCCGAAGAATTTCACTTCGCCCGAACCCAGCGCACGGCCACGGCCCGGCAGGCCTTGCCAGCCCAGGAAGAAGCCGACCAGTTGCCACATGGCGTCCAGACCCAGGCAGCCCGGCATCACCGGATCGCCCTCGAAGTGGCACGCGAAGAACCACAGGTCAGGGTTGATATCCAGCTCGGCGACCAATTCACCTTTGCCGTACTTGCCGCCTTCTTCGCTGATCAGGGTGATGCGATCCACCATCAGCATGTTCGGGGCGGGCAGTTGCGCGTTACCTGGGCCGAACAGCTCACCGCGACTGCAGCGCAGCAGGTCTTCCCGAGTAAAGGCGTTTTGTTTGGTCATGCGAGCTCCTCAATAATCCCATGCGGCAGGTGGGGCAAATCTTCCCGGCCGATCGACGCGTTCATGCCTCGTACCGGCAGCCTACTCATAGACTATTGCGTTGTGGTGAAAGTCACAGCACCAAGGACATGAATGTACACTTGTGCACTGAAATTTTTATTCAAGCCTCTTTTGAGGCTTGTTCGGGTGCCTAAGACTGCCGCACTTTCGCTCTTCACGCCAGTCGCAGATGGTCGAAAAACCGTCACTACTGCACCCAGCGCTGCAGAATCTGTTGTAGGTCATTGCGTTTGAACGGCTTGGCCAGGTAATCGTTCATGCCCGCCGACAGGCAGGTTTCGCGATCGCCCTGCAACGCGTTGGCGGTCAGCGCGATGATCGGCACCTCGCGGCGTCCGGGCAGTTGGCGGATCTGCCGGGTCGCCTCGTAGCCGTCGATGATCGGCAGGCGGCAGTCCATCAGAATCACTTCGAAATCATTGCCTTCGGCGCTGCGCACCGCTTGCGCGCCATCGGTAGCGACGCTGACGGTAAAGCCCAGGCTTCGCAGCATGGCTTCGATGACCGTCTGGTTGACCGGATTGTCCTCCACCAGCAACACATTGCGCCCCTCACCATGCCCGTTGCCATTGGCTGCGCGCGGTGCCGCCAGTTGCGGTAGCGACTGCTTATATAAGGCCAGCGGGATTTCCAGGGTGAACACCGACCCCAGGCCTTCTTCGCTTTGTGCGCGCAACGTCCCGCCCATGCGTTCGGCCAGGGTGCGGGCGATCGGCAAGCCGAGGCCGGTGCCGCCATAGCGCCGGGAAATCGAACTGTCGGCCTGCTGGAACGCATTGAACATCAACTCCAGGCTTTCCGAGGAGATGCCGATGCCGCTGTCGCGCACCGAGCAGGTGAACCACAGCAACTCGTGATCCAGCGACTGCCACTGCGCCTCGATGCTGACCCGGCCACGCTCGGTGAACTTCAAGGCATTGCCCACCAGATTGACCAGAATCTGCCGGATCCGCGTCGGGTCGCCTTGCACCTGCAAGGCGCGCATGTCCTCGGGGATCCGCAGGTTCAGGTCCAGGCCACGCTGCACCGCGCTGTGCTGGAACGACTGGGCGCAAGCGCCGATCAGGTCGGCGAGGTTGAACGGGATGTGCTCCAGTTCCAGCTCCGAGCGTTCGATCCGCGAGAAGTCGAGAATGTCGTTGATGACTTTCAGCAGGTGTTCGGTGGACTCTGAAGCCAGCGCCGCGTACTCGATCTGCTCCTCGGTCATGTCGGTGGTTTCCAGCAACTGCAACATGCCCAGCACTCCGTTCATCGGGGTGCGCAGTTCATGGCTCATCATCGCCAGAAAATCGGATTTGGCATTGTTGGCTTTTTCCGCTTCCTCGCGGGTCTGGATCAGTTGCGCCATGGCCTGATGCTGTTCGCGGCTGGCTTGCTCCAGTGCCTGGGCGAGGTTGTTGATGTGCTGCGACAGGGCGCCCAACTCGGTGTCATCGACGATCGGCAGTGGGGTCTTGTAATCGCCTTGCTGAATCGCCTTGACCGCGTTGCCGATATCGCGAATCGGCGCTGACAGACTGCCGGCCAGACGCCGCGCCAGAACAAAAGTGAAGAGCAGGGCAAACAACGCCAGGATCCCGGCTTTGAACAGAATTTCCTGCTGGCGCTGACTGAAGGCATCGTTGGACAGACCGACGATCACCCGGCCCAGATAGTCCTCGCTGGTCACGTTGTTGCTGGCTTCGGCGTCGTGGAAAAAATCGCTGTTGAGGGCGATCCGTTGCAGGCGCACCGGGGCCTGGAACACCTCGACCTGATGCGGGCGGTTGTGCGCGTCGGCGGCTTGCTCAACGTAGGCCAGAATACGGTTGGCGCTGTCCTGCACTTCCAGAAAGCGTACGTTCGGTGTGGCCAGGGTCGCTTTGAGCAGGCTTTCCAGCACTTCGTTGTTGCCGGAAATCACCCCGTACTCGGTGGCGGGCGCCAGTTGATTGGCGATCAGTTGCCCGGTGTGATTGAGCTCCTGCCGTAAATCCTGAATCCGCACGAAGGTAAAGAAACTGATCAGCAGCAGCGTGAGCAGCAGGGCCGGGCCGAGGCTGATCAATTGCGTGCGGGTGTTGATATCCCAGCGGCGACGCAGATTCATGGGTGGCTTTCTCCTTCAGCCAACTGGCGGGCTACAGACGCTTCATCGATTGGCTCGATACCCAGGGAGCGAGCGACCTGCACATTACTTGAGACCTTGAAGCGATCGGGGTAGAGCGTGCGCGGCCACGTCGCCGGCGGGCGATCGAGCAACTGGTCAAGGATCGCCAGCCAGTCGGGCTGATCGCTGTAAGTGCTGGCGAGGCTGCCGGCCCGCACGAACGCCGCGTTCGGCCCGACCAGCGCCACTTGCCGGGAGTAACTGCTGAGCAACAGGTTTTTCGCGGTTTTCGGGTTGTACAGATCGGGATCGTCGAGGCCCAGCAACACGTCACTGTTTCTCAGCACGCTTTGCAGCGGGCGACTGTCCTGGGTGTTGTCCCAACGCTGGCTGACGATTTGCAGATTCAGCGGCGCTGCGGCCTGATGCAGCTCCTTGAGCAGGAATTCGCTGTGTTGGTCGAACAGCACGCCGACCCGGCGCACCTGCGGCAGAATCCGCCGAATCAGTTGCAGTTGCCGCCCCAATGGTGGATCGCTCCACAGCAGACTCAAGTGCGGCGGTTGTGCGCCACCCAGGCGTTGCCGCGCTTGCAGTCGGCTGATGCGCAACACCAGCGTCGCCGGGCCCTGGGGCTCCTGCAGACGCCAGTCGAGGCTGGGCAGGTCGAGCAGAATCATCCGCAGATTGGCCGGCAACTTGCCCGGCGCCGGCAGGCTGGTCAGTGGCTGGAACCGCACGTTGTCAGTGGGACGCAGCTCGCTCAGGGCCTGGACGAAGGCTTGCACCCCGGGGCTTTCTTCGGCACCGGTCAACAGAATATCGGCCGCTTGCACCGCCACGCCGTGCAGCCACGCGGTCAAAAACAGACAGACACCCGCCAGCCAGTGGCCAAGGGTTGGCGTCTTGTTTGGCGTGGCGTAGCGCACCCTAGAACTCCAGCTCGGCGCTGAAGTACAGCACCCGGCGTTCGTCGTAATTGTTGTCGACGAAAGTGGTCGGTTCATTATCGAGCCGCTGCTGCAGCACGCCGGCCAGTTGCAGTTGTGCCTTGCCCAGCGGGATGCGTTTGGCGATGCGCGTGTCGACGCGCTCGAAGCGGTAGCCGTTGAGCGCGTTGTCGCCGTAATAGAACAGCGCGCTGTTCCAGCCGTGGCCCCAATCACGCAGCCAGCCGGCAGAACCGCTGTTGCGCGAGGTGAATTGCTGATCCAGCGGATTGCTCGCTTCGGCGTCGACGAAAGCGTAAGTGAAGCGCAGGCGATCGATCATGCTCAGGCGCCAGTCGAGCTGGGTTTCGCTGCCGCGAAAGCGCGAGCTGTTGGCGTTGCTGGCGATGTACTGGTTGTTGCGCAGCGGCTCGCTGATCATCCCGGTGATTTCGTCGTAGAACAGCTTCACGTCCACGGCCAGCCCCAGCTCGGCGAAATAGCCGTTGTAGCCCAGTTCGCGCGAGCGCATGTGTTCCTGATCGAGATTGCCCGGGCCACGGGTTTTGACGAAGTAGCGCGCCGAGGACTGGCCATAGGCGGACGGTCGCAGGTTGCTCACCTGATAGCTCCAGTTGACGTTGTTCTCGAACATGTCCGGCGAGCGGATCGCCTCGGAGTACACCGCGCGCAGGCCATGGCGTGGGTTGATCAGGTAGTTGACGGCGAATCGCGGCGTCAGCGAACTGCCGATCAATTGGGTGTTTTCGAACATGGCGCCACCCTGCAACAGCCAGTGTTCACTGGCGCGCCACTCCAGTTGGCCGAACGCGCGCCAGGTGGTGTCGTCCAGCGTGCCGTTGAAGTAGGTCTCGGAGTCGGCCCGGTCGTAACGATAGTTCAGGCCGCTGACCAGTCGCAGGTTGTCGGACAGACTGAGGGTGTCCTGCAATTCGAGGTCGTAGCGTGATTCGCGGGCGCTTTGATCGATGTCGCCGCACAGGGTCTGGCTGGCACCGTTGCGCCATTGATCCAGCACTTGATTGGCCAGGGCCATTTCCTGTGGCGTTCCGGCTTCCGGGCCGGGGCCGGTGAAGCGGGTGATGTTGCGCGCCAGGCGTTCGGTGTAATTCGGGTTGAGCTGCCACAGTTGGGTCAGTTGCGGGCTGAACGATACTTCGGCATCACAGGCGCGCCACACTTGCTGGCGATCCCAGTGCTGGGCCGAACCTTGTATATAAAGGCTGTGTTCGGGATTGATGTCGAGATTCCAGCGCACCGAGCCGGCGTAATCCTTGGCGACCACGTCGGAATTGTTCCCGGCAGCGGTAATCCCCGAGAACACAGGGCGGTAGGTGTAGGGCCGCTGGTTACTGCCGTCCTTCGCGTTGATTTGCCAGTCGAGGCTCTGGTTGTCGCTCAGGGTCTGGCTGACGCCGAGGCTGAAGCGGTTCAAGCGGCGGCTGTCACGGTAATCGGCGCCGGTGCGGTCGCTGTCAAAACCGTCGTCTTCCTGGCCGGACAACGACAGACGCAGGTCGCCGCCATTCCAGCCCGTGCCCTGGCTGGCATAGAAATCGTTGATGCCGCGCTGGCCTCGGGTGACCTTCAGGCGCGTGCCGTGGCTGTCCGCCGGGTTGCGGGTGATGATGTTGACCACCGCCATCAGCGCGTTGGCGCCGTAGCTGACGGTGTTCGGCCCACGGAAAACCTCGATGCGCTCGATGTCTTCCATGGCCACCGGAATGTCACTCCAGTCCACCGTGGCCAGGCCTGCGCGGTACACCGAGCGGCCATCGATCAGCACCTGCATGCGCCGCGCTTCACTGGCATTGGTCCCGTGATAATTGACCGCCGCCTGATTGCCGCTGATGTTGCCGACCATCATCCCCGGCACCAGCCGCAGCAACTCGCTGATGTCCCGCGCGCCGCTGGCGTTGATCAGCTCACTGTCAAGCACGGTCATGCTCCCCGGCACTTCCGCCGGTGTCTGTTTCAGGCGCGTAGCCGTCAGCACCTGCGGCAGCGTTTCGCTGTCGACAAACAGGTCGTCCGCCTGCAACACCGGGCTGAACAGCAGCGCCAGCAGCAGTGACGAACGCGAGGGGGGAGAGCCAAAAGACACGGCACGGCCTTGATCGCAAAGAATTGGCGCGCATGTTAACCGAGGACAGTGACTTTTCCAGTCACGATGCGGGCATTTTCCTCGGCTTTATTGGTCTTCTTCCTACAAGTGTCGGTAATTGACGCAGGGGCTGGCCGCGCTCCGGCCGCCCCGTATAATGCCGGCATCGCCACTGGTATGGATTAACGGATTGCATATGACTGAACAGCGCCCGATTGCGGTCCTGGGAGGCGGAAGTTTTGGTACCGCCGTGGCCAATCTATTGGCCGAGAACGGCCATCAAGTCCGGCAGTGGATGCGTGACCCCGAGCAGGCCGAGGCCATCCGGGTCAACCGCGAGAATCCGCGTTACCTCAAAGGCATCAAGATTCTGCCGGGAGTGACTGCGGTCACTGACCTGCAGGCCACCCTCGATGCCTGCGAGCTGTG
Source organism: Pseudomonas sp. YL2 (assembly GCF_023063025.1). Taxonomy (NCBI): domain Bacteria; kingdom Pseudomonadati; phylum Pseudomonadota; class Gammaproteobacteria; order Pseudomonadales; family Pseudomonadaceae; genus Pseudomonas; species Pseudomonas sp. YL2. Next base: position 22,255 of record NZ_JAJSLU010000028.1, read on the forward strand.
CTTCGTCGCGCTGCCCTCGAGCGCATTGCGCACGGTGCTGGCCGCCCACGCCGAGCGCCTGAGCGGCAAGATGCTGGTCAGCCTGACCAAGGGCATCGAAGCGCACACCTTCAAACTGATGAGCCAGATTCTCGAAGAGATCGCCCCGCAGGCGCGCATCGGTGTGCTGTCCGGGCCGAACCTGGCGCGGGAGATCGCTGAACACGCGCTGACCGCCACCGTGGTCGCCAGCGAAGACGAAGAACTCTGCAAAGCGGTACAGGCTGCGTTGCATGGTCGCACCTTCCGCGTTTACGCCAGTGCTGACCGTTTCGGTGTCGAGCTGGGTGGGGCGTTGAAAAACGTTTACGCGATCATCGCCGGCATGGCGGTGGCGCTGGAGATGGGCGAGAACACCAAGAGCATGCTGATCACTCGCGCCCTGGCCGAGATGACCCGGTTCGCGGTGAACCAGGGTGCCAACCCGATGACCTTCCTCGGTCTGGCCGGGGTCGGTGATCTGATCGTCACCTGCTCGTCGCCGAAGAGCCGCAACTACCAGGTCGGGTTTGCCCTCGGTCAGGGCTTGAGCCTTGATGAAGCAGTGTCGCGTCTGGGCGAAGTCGCCGAAGGCGTGAACACCCTGAAGGTGCTCAAGGCCAAGTCCCAGGAGGTTGGCGTGTACATGCCGCTGGTCGCCGGGCTGCATGCGATTCTGTTTGAAGGACGCACGCTGGAGCAGGTGATCGGTCTACTGATGCGTGCCGAACCGAAAACCGACGTCGACTTTATTTCCACCAGCGGTTTCAACTGATTCAACAGGAAGCGAGCCATGAACGATCCGAAAACCGAAGCCAAGTACGAATCCATTCTCCTGCGGGTGCTGTGGATGATCGTCTACGTGCTGGTCTGGCAAGTGGCGCAGTTCATCCTCGGCGCCGTGGTGCTGGTGCAACTGATCTATCGTTTGATTTACGGCGCGCCGAGCGCCAGCCTGATGAATTTCGGCGACAGCCTGAGCCAGTTCCTCGCGCAGATCGGCCGCTTCGGCAGCTTTCACAGCGACCAGAAACCCTGGCCGTTTGCCGACTGGCCAACCCCGCGTGCCCCGGAAGGCGAAGCACCGCACGCCGTGCCGCCAGCGCCGCATCCGGCCCGCGATGAGGAACCCAAGCTATGAAACTCTGGGTGTTGCGTCACGGCGAGGCGGTGCCTTACGGCTCGTGCCCCGATTCCGAGCGGGCGTTGACCGAGCAGGGTCGCAAAGAGGCCTTGAACAGTGCAGCCCGATTGATCGGTCAGCCACTGACGGCGATCTATGCCAGCCCTTATCTGCGTGCGCAACAGACCGCGCAGATTGTCCGCGAGGCGCTGGGCTTCGAGCCGGAGATTCGTACCGTCGAATGGCTGACCCCGGAGACCGATCCGGACAAGGTCACCGATCAACTGGTGTCGGTGAGCAATGTGCTGCTGGTCAGCCATAACCCGTTGGTGGGCAATCTGTTGAGTTATCTGCAGCACGGTGCCGGGTATCCGCCGGAGAAGGTCGGCACCGCTGGCCTTGCCGAGCTGGAAAGCCCTGAATTGCTGATTGGCTCGATGACCCTCAACAGCCTCAAGCACCCCTGACGCTGATCCTTGTGAGAGCGGGCTTGCTCGCGAATGCGCTGTGTCAGTCACTGTAAATGTCACTGATAGACCGCATTCGCGAGCAAGCCCGCTCCCACAGTGCCCTCATTTTCAGTTGAAATTATTTGTTTGAATTTTCCAACCAAGCACTTGCTTGGTTGACTACGCTTGCTCCAGACCCAAAAAACAGGAGCGAGTCGCATGTCTGCCGCCTTCCGTTTGCCGCTGGACGTGTTCTACGAGCGTGAGGCCCGGCACCCGCGCCAGCGTTTTCTGGTGCAGCCCATCGGCGGCGGGCAGGTCGAGACCCTGACCTGGGCCGACGTCGGTCATCAAGCGCGTTGTGCCGCGCACTGGCTGCGCGCCCGGGAATTACCGCAGGGCAGCCACATCGCGCTGATCTCGAAAAACTGCGCGCACTGGATCATTGCCGATCTGGCGATCTGGATGGCCGGGCACGTCTCGGTGCCGCTGTATCCCAACCTCACCGCCGACTCGGTGAATCAGGTGCTGACGCATTCGGAAAGTGTGCTGGCGTTCATCGGCAAGCTTGATGACTGGCCGGGCATGTCCGTCGGTGTGCCGGCGGATTTGCCGACCATCAGCCTGCCGCTGCACCCGCCCGGCGAGTTCGATTTCAGTTGGGATGACCTGCAAAAAAGCTCGCCGATCCAGGACGATCCGCGTCCTGCGGCCGAGCAACTGGCAACCATCATCTACACCTCCGGCACCACCGGGTTGCCCAAAGGCGTGATGCACAGTTTTGCCAATCTGGGGTTCGCCACGACTCGCGGCACGCAACTGTTCGGGCTTAACGAGCAAGACCGGCTGCTGTCTTACCTGCCGCTGTGCCATGTCGCCGAACGCATGTTCGTTGAGCTGGCCTCGATCTACACCGGGCAGACCGTGTTCTTCGCCGAAAGCCTCGACACCTTCATCACCGACCTGCAGCGGGCGCGGCCCACGGCGATGTTCGGCGTGCCGCGGATCTGGACCAAATTCCAGATGGGCGTGTACGGCAAGATTCCGGCTAAACGCCTGGATTTCCTCCTTGGCCTGCCGTTCATTGGCAAACGGGTCGGGCGCAAGGTGTTGGCGGGGCTGGGGCTGGATGCCTTGCGCGTGGCGCTGTCCGGTGCGGCACCGGTGCCGCAGACCTTGCTCAGTTGGTATCAGAAACTCGGCCTCGATGTGCTGGAGGTGTATGGCATGACCGAGAGTTGTGGTTACTCGCACATCTGTCTGCCGGGCCAATACAAACAGGGCTGGATCGGCAAACCGTGCCCGGAGGTTGAGGTGCGGATCGACGAGTCCGGCGAGGTGCAGGTGCGCAGTCAGGCGAACATGCTCGGCTATTTCAAGGAGCCGCAGAAAACCGCCGAGACCCTCACCGAGGACGGCTTCCTGCGTACCGGCGACAAGGGTGAGCAGGATGCCGAGGGGCGCTTGCGCCTGACCGGCCGGCTCAAGGAGATCTTCAAGACCAGCAAAGGCAAATATGTGGCCCCGGCGCCGATTGAAAACCGGCTGGCGGTGCACTCGCGGATCGAACAGGTCTGTGTTGTCGGCGATGGCCTGAGTGCGCCGCTGGGCTTGTGCGTGCTCTCCACCGTCAATCAGGACGAAGGGCGGGCCAGCCTGCATTCGAGCCTGGAAAAACTGCTGGAAGAGGTCAACGCCGTGCTCGACAAGCACGAGCGCCTGCGGCGGCTGGTGGTGGTCAAGGACAATTGGGCGGTGGAAAACGGTTTTCTCACCCCGACCTTGAAGATCAAACGCAATGTCATCGAAGACACCTACGGCGCGCGGTTTGAAGAATGGAGCGCGCGCAGCGAGGCGGTGCTGTGGCAGGATTGAGTGACCACCAAAACAACAAAGGAAGCCAGCGATGACCTTGTGGCGCACCACTCCGAACATCGAGCAGTTGAACGCAATCCAGAAAAACACCATCGGCGAAGCGCTGGATATCCGTTTCGAGTCCTTCGACGAGGAATCGCTGACGGCGAGCATGGTCATCGACCACCGCACCCACCAGCCTTACGGTCTGCTGCACGGCGGCGCCTCGGTGGTGCTGGCGGAAACCGTCGGTTCGATGGCCAGTTATCTGTGCATCGATGCCAGCAAGTTCTACTGCGTGGGGCTGGAGATCAATGCCAACCATTTGCGCGGTTTGCGCAGCGGGCGGGTGAGCGCAGTGGCCAAACCGATTCACATTGGTCGCACCACGCACGTCTGGGACATCCGTTTGACCAGCGATGAAGGCAAGGCCAGTTGTGTGTCGCGGTTGACCATGGCGGTGGTGCCACTGGGCGAGCAGCCGCCGGCGCGTTGAGGTCAGATGCGCCATCGCCATGACCGGACTGTCATCATTCCTGGCAGTTACGGTCATTGCTCAGGGCCGCGCTCTTGCGGACAATCAGCGGCATGTTTCCGCTCATGGATAAACCTGCATGTCGCAACCGATCTTTTTCGCCCACGCCAACGGGTTTCCCTCGGGCACCTATGGCAAGTTGTTCGCGGCGCTGGCGCCCGAGTATCGGGTCGCGCATCTGGAACAGCATGCCCACGACCCGCGTTTCCCGGCGGACGACAACTGGTACAACCTGGTCGACGAACTGATCCACCATCTGCAGCAACAGGATCAGCCAGTGTGGGGCGTCGGCCATTCGTTTGGCGGTGTGTTGCACCTGCACGCGGCGTTGCGTTGCCCTGAGCTGTATCGCGGCGTGGTCATGCTCGACTCGCCGGTGCTGACCCGCACAGACCAGTGGGTGATCCGCGCGGCCAAGCGCTTCGGCTTCATCGACAAACTGACCCCGGCTGGACGTACGTTGGGGCGGCGCGAAGAGTTCGCCGATCTCGACACGGCGCGCAGCTATTTTGCCGGCAAGACCCTGTTTCGCGGTTTCGATCCGGAATGCTTCGATGCCTACCTGCAGCACGGGCTGCATACGGTTGGCGACAAGTTGCGTCTGCGCTTTGATCCGGCCACTGAAATCAGCATCTATCGCGGCGTGCCGCACACCAGTCCCGGTCGCACTCGTCAGCTGAAAGTGCCGCTGGCGGTGGTGCGTGGGCACAAGAGTCGGGTGGTCATGCGTCATCACAGCCGATTCGTCGGGCGCCTGCCGCAGGGTGAAGCACTGAGCATGCCGGGCGGGCACATGTTTCCGCTGGAACGTCCGCAAGACACGGCGCGCCTGCTCAAAGAGCTGTTTACGCGCTGGGAGCGCCGCCAACAGAAGGACTGCGCATGAGCCCGACCTTTGAAGAAGTGCGCTTGAGCCTGCCGCATATCGAACTGGCCGCGCACTTGTTCGGCCCCGAGGACGGTCTGCCGGTGATTGCCCTACATGGCTGGCTCGACAACGCCAACAGCTTTGCGCGCCTGGCGCCCAAGCTCAAAGGCCTGCGCATCATCGCGCTGGACATGGCCGGGCATGGGCATTCCGGGCATCGACCCAACGGCGCCGGTTATGCGTTGTGGGACTATGCGCACGACGTGTTGCAGGTCGCCGAGCAATTGGGCTGGAAGCGCTTCGGCCTGCTCGGGCATTCGATGGGCGCGATCGTTTCGCTGGTGCTGGCCGGTTCGTTGCCGGAGCGCATCAGCCATCTGGCGTTGATCGACGGGGTGATTCCTCCTACGGACAAAGGCGAAAATGCTGCCGAGCGCATGGGCATGGCCCTGCAGGCGCAACTGGATTTGCGCGAGAAGCGCAAGCCGGTCTACAACACCCTTGATCGTGCCATCGAAGCGCGGATGAAGGGGCTGGTGGCGGTCAGCCGCGAAGCCGCCGAACTGCTGGCGCAGCGCGGCCTGATGCCGGTGCCCGGCGGTTATACCTGGCGCACCGACAATCGCCTGACCCTGCCGTCACCGCTGCGCCTGACTCAAGAGCAGGCGATGGCTTTCGTCCAGCGCATCACCTGCCCGGCGCAACTGGTGGTGGCCGCCGACGGCATGCTGGCCAAACATCCGGAGTTGCTGGAGCGGCTACCCTTTAGCCAGGAACAGCTGGCGGGCGGGCATCATTTGCACCTGAACGATGAGTCCGGTGCCGACCTTGTCGCAGACTGTTTCAATCGCTTCTTCGCCATTCCTTGACTTGCACCGGGCAACTGTCGAGGCTGGGCGGGTTGAAATGGGAGACAAACACGATGGATTTCTATACCGCTGCGCCCCCGACCCGCCAAGCCATGCCGATCCGATGAGCCTGACTATGCGGTCACTCAGTCTGTTGGCGCTGTGCTGTTTCAGTTCCGTTTCGTTCGCCGCCGACGTGCTCGGCAGCCAGGATTTGCAGATCGTGCCGCGTCTAGCCGATGCGCAGATCGTCGACTATCGCCCTCCTGTGGAGCTTGAGCGGATCTATCCGCTGGGCTCGATCCGCAAGATCAGCGGCCAGTTGCGCTTTGACGGCCAGGTCACGGCGCGCGGCCAGACCACTTCGGTCACCTACGAGTTGCCGCCTGAGCATTCCGCCACCGAAGCCTTCACCGCCGCCCGCGAAGCCCTGCAAAAGCAGGACGCCGAGTTGCTGTTCTGGTGCCAGGCCCGCGATTGTGGCGAAAGCAGCCTGTGGGCCAATGAAGTGTTCGGTAACGCCAAGCTGTACGGCGCCGACGAGCAACAGGCCTATCTGCTGTTGCGTCTGGCCGCACCGAAGGACAACACCTTGGTGGCGCTCTACAGCATCACCCGCGGCAATCGCAAAGCCTATCTGCATGTCGAACAGTTCGAAGCGGGCGCACCGTTGGGCGAGCTGCTGCCGACCTCGGCCACGCTGTTGCGACAGCTCAAAAGTACCGGTGAACTGGACTTTCCCAAGCTGACCGGCGATCCGGATGACACTTGGCTACGACTGATTTCCCGTGGCTTGAACCTCGACACCACCCAACGCGTGACGATTGCCGGACCCAAGGCCGAGGCCTGGCGTCAGGCGCTGATCGGTCAGGGGGTGCGGGCGGCACGGATGGAGGCGGGGAGCGCCGACGGCTCTGGCCTGCGCATCGATCTGTTGCGGTAAGCTGCATCGGGCGTGCACGCGCGGCGTGTTCGCCTACTCTTTGACCGACTGACTTCTTCGAGACTGTACATGCTCAATAACGATCGGCTGTTGGTGCAAATCCTCCTGCTGGTGCTGTTCGGTGCCAGCCTGTGGGTGATGGCGCCGTTCTGGTCGGCGCTGTTCTGGGGCGCGGTGCTGGCGTTCGCCAGTTGGCCGCTGATGCGTCTGCTGACCCGCTGGCTCAATGGCCGCGAATCACTTGCTGCAGCTATTTTGACCCTGGGCTGGATGTTGCTGGTGGCGGCGCCGCTGGTGTGGCTGGGGTTCAACCTGGCCGATCATGTGCGCGATGCCACGGCGTTCATCAAGGATGTGCAGGTCGATGGTCTGCCGGAAGCGCCGGCCTGGCTCGGCAGCGTGCCGTTGGTGGGCGAGCGGCTGGTGGGTATCTGGAACAGCATCGATCAGCAGGGCGCAGCGCTGATGGTGTCGATCAAACCGTATCTGGGGCAGGTCGGTAACTGGTTGCTGGCGCGCAGTGCGCAGATCGGCGGCGGGATTCTCGAGCTGACCCTGAGCATTGTCTTTGTGTTCTTTTTCTATCGCGACGGGCCGCGCTTGGCGGCGTTTGTGCACGGTCTGCTGCAGCGCCTGATCGGCGAGCGAGCCGGGTATTACATCGAGCTGGTGGCCGGCACCGTACAGCGGGTGGTCAACGGGGTGATCGGTACGGCGGCGGCGCAGGCGGTTCTGGCGTTGGTCGGGTTCCTGATTGCCGGGGTTCCGGGGGCGCTGGTGCTGGGGATCGTGACCTTTCTGTTGAGTCTGATTCCGATGGGGCCACCGTTGGTGTGGATTCCGGCCACGGCCTGGCTGGCGTGGAAGGGCGAGTACGGGATGGCGGTGTTTCTCGGGATCTGGGGGACGTTCATCATCAGTGGCGTGGATAACGTGTTGAAGCCTTATCTGATCAGCCGCGGGGGGAATCTGCCGTTGGTGATTGTGTTGCTTGGGGTGTTTGGCGGGTTGATTGCGTTTGGGTTTATCGGGTTGTTTATCGGGCCTACGTTGTTGGCGGTGGCCTATAGTTTGTTGACGGATTGGAGTAAGAGTCAGGCTCGGGTTTAGGCGTTGCGGCTTTTTTGGGGTTGTGGGCATATCCGGTGCTTCGGGTGTTGCGGCTGGCGGTTTCGCCCTTACGGCGAGTCACTTTTGACAAACGCCTCAAAAGTAACCAAAAAGTCTTGCCCCAACGTTCGGCCCTCGCCGTGGCTCGGGTTCCTTCGCTACGGGATTCATCCGGGGGGCATCGCCTCCGGTTTGCTTCGCTGCACCTCCTCTCGATGTGTTCGACTTCGTCGAACGGTCGCTGCGCTCCCACCCCCGGATAAATCCCTCCACTCAGCCTGCCGACGGGGCCTGTGGATCAAGATCAAGAGCTTTCGGCGAGCTGACACTCGGCCATTGAGTGGGGCGGCTTCGCCGCGTGCGGTGCATACAGTTAAAAATTGTGGGAGCCAGCCTGTTGGCGATGGCGGCCTGACAGCCGACCAATCTCCAACTGAATGCACTCCATCCAATTGTAGGAGTGAGCCTGCTCGCGAAGCGGCATATCAGGCAACCAGCCTCTCACGGCCACACCCAAATGACCGTTCCCACACCGCTGCATGGAAACGATCATCCATTACGACATCGGCTCAGGTCGCCACATTCAGGTATTTGCCCACCGGCGCGGCATTGTCGAGTGAGTACTGTTTGCTCAAGTTGGCAATCATCCGGTTCAGCGCTTCGCTGGTGGTCTGGGTGCTGGCGGTCTGTTCTTCGGGCGGGCGTTCGCGACCTGCCTGCAACGCCGCTTTCAGTTCATCGCTGCTCACGCCGCCACTGCTGTCGCTGTCCAGTACCTTGAGCAGTGCAGCGCTGGTGTCGGTGCTGTTCGTTGAGGTGTTGTCACTGCTCTGTAGCGCGCTGCTCAGTTCGGTCTCGCTGATGCTGCCGTCGCCATCGGCATCCAGTTGGCTGAACAGTTCGTTGCTGGAGGCTTGTTGCGGCGGCGGTGGCGGTGGTGGGGTGAGGCTGGCGGTGAGTTCGTCCTGGCTGACGGTGCCGTCCTTGTTCTTGTCCAGGGCCGAGAAGATTTGGTTGCTGTCGGCGCTGCTGCCGGCGCTGGTCAGGCCGCTGCTCAGTTCGTCGCTGCTGATGGAGCCATCACCATCGGCGTCGAGGGCGCTGATCAGGGCGTCGGCCAGATCGGTGTTGGGGGCTTGATCCTGCGGTGGCGGTGGGGGCGCCATCGCGCTCATTTCTTCGGCGCTGAGGCTGCCGCTGTCGTCGCTGTCCAGATCGCCAAATTGCTTGCTCAGGTTGACCAGCAGGCCGTCGTCGGACTTCTGCGACAGCGCGCTTTTCAGTTCGTCCTGATCCACCGCGCCGTCGCCGTTGCTGTCGAGTTTGGCGAACAGTTGCTTTTGCAGTTGCTGGCTGCGGGCGTTCTGGGTGGTGCTGCTGGTGCTGGTATAGCTCGTGTAGTTGCTGACGCTACTGATCATGGGCTCACTCCTTGGACTGTAAAACCGGTGGGTATACCGGCTTGTGCAGACTCAAGGGGCAAGATGTCCTGGGTGTTTTGGCTTTGTACCGGTGGGTATACACGATGGAGTGAACACCACTGAAACCTGTGGGAGCGGGCTTGCTCGCGAAGGCGGCCGATCATTCAACACAGAAGTCGACTGACACACCGCTTTCGCGAGCAAGCCCGCTCCCACGGGGGATAGGTGTGTTTCTCAAGTGCGCGGCAGGCGGATGATTGCGGTCAGGCCGCCCCCCGGGGTTTCTTCCAGATTCAATTGTCCACCCAAACGCTGCGCTGCCTCGCGGGCGATGGTCATGCCCAGGCCGACGCCGCCGGAGTTGCGGTTGCGCGAGCCTTCCAGGCGAAAGAACGGTTCGAACACCGCCTCGCGCTTGTCTTCGGCAATCCCCGGGCCGTGGTCGATCACGCGGATCAGCAATTGCTCGCGTTGATCCTGCAATTCGATGCGCGCCTGCCCCGCATAGCGCAGGGCGTTGTCCATCAGGTTGTTGATGCACGAGCGCAGCGCCATCGGCTGCACTTGCAGCGGTGCGCAATGGCCGCTGACGTCAACGTCGGCGCCCTGATCCTGAGCGTTTTCGCACAGCGATTCGACCAGCGCCTGCACGTCCATCAACTGCAGCGCTTCGCTGGTGCGCTGTTCGTGCAGGTAGGTGAGAGTGGCGTCGAGCATGCCGATCATGTCGTTAAGGTCCTGGCGCATCTGACCTTGCAGTTTTTCGTCATCGATCTGTTCCAGGCGCAGCTTCAACCGCGACAGCGGAGTGCGCAGGTCGTGGGAGACGGCGCCGAGCATGCGTGCTCGCTGCTGCACCTGTTCACGAATGCGTTGTTGCATCAGGTTGAAAGTGTGCGCCGCCTGTCGTGCCTCACGCGGGCCGGACTCGTCCAGCGGCGGGCTGTCGAGGTTTTCGCTGAGGCGTTCGGCGGCATCGCTCAGGCGCTGGATCGGCCGGCTGAGCAGTTTGGCGCCGTACCACGCAGCGATCATCAGCGAGATGAACTGGAAGGTCAGCGGCACCAGCGGCCCGCCGAACCACGGACGTGGCGGGCGGTGGGCGAAACGTGGATCCGGCGGTGGCCGTTGGCCGTCGACGCCCTCGGCAAACTCCGGCGGGGGCGGCGGTGGGGGTGGCCCATAGTGATGAAACCAGGCAAAGGCCAGCAGGTGCGCCAGGACGATCGCCACGAACAGCATGCCAAACAGGCGGCCGAACAGCGTGTCGAAGCGCGCTCGCATCAGCCGATGTCTCGCGCGTCGAACAGGTAACCTTCACCGCGCACGGTTTTGATCAACTGCGGGGCTTTCGGGTCGTCACCAAGTTTTTGCCGCAGGCGCGACACCAGCAAATCGATGCTGCGGTCGAACGCCTCGATCGAGCGGCCACGGGCGGCATCCAGCAGTTGTTCGCGGCTGAGTACCCGGCGCGGGCGTTCGATGAAGACCCAGAGCAGGCGGAATTCGGCGTTGGACAGCGGCACCACCAGGCCATCGTCGGCGATCAGCTGGCGCAGCACACTGTTCAGGCGCCAGTTGTCGAAGCGGATGTTGGCGCGCTGTTCGGTGCGGTCATCGCGAACCCGACGCAGGATAGTCTGGATCCGCGCTACCAGTTCCCGTGGTTCGAACGGTTTGGCCATGTAGTCATCGGCACCCAGTTCCAGGCCGATGATGCGGTCGGTGGGTTCGCAGCGGGCGGTGAGCATCAGGATCGGGATGTCCGATTCGGCGCGCAGCCAGCGGCACAGCGACAGGCCGTCTTCGCCGGGCAGCATCAGGTCGAGCACCACCACGTCGAAATGTTCCGCCAGCATGGCCTGGCGCATGGCCGCGCCGTCGGTGACGCCGCTGGCGTGGATGTTGAAACGCGCGAGGTAGTCGATCATCAGCTCGCGGATCGGCACATCGTCATCGACGATCAGCGCACGGATGCTCCAGCGCTTGTCGTCTTTATGCTCATCAGTCACGGTGGTCTGGGTGTTGTGCATGGGGCTGTTCATCTGCCAGTAGGCCGCCAACCACAAAGATGGGCTGCGAGGTGGTGGTTTCAGCATAGGCGTCCTGCCGTGAGGCGGGAAGTGCTGATGTAAGGACGTGTTGCGGCTGGCGAGGCTAGCGCGCACGCTTGTTGGCGGCGTGTCGGTTGTGTATCGGGTTCGACACAATAGCCGCGAGCGCTATGCTGATCACGTTTGCGGCGACGATTTACCGATCATCGGGTGCCGCGCTGGCGCCGCTTCCGCTACAATGCGCGCCGATTTCGACTTGCCTGAGAGCCCATCCATGTCCGCCTGCCAGACTCCTATCATCGTCGCCCTGGATTTCCCCACCCGTGACGCCGCACTGAAGCTGGCCGACCAGTTGGACCCGAAACTGTGCCGGGTCAAAGTGGGCAAGGAACTGTTCACCAGTTGCGCCGCGGAAATCGTCGGCACCCTGCGTGACAAAGGCTTCGAGGTGTTCCTCGACCTGAAATTCCACGACATTCCCAACACCACCGCGATGGCCGTGAAAGCCGCTGCCGAGATGGGCGTGTGGATGGTCAATGTGCATTGCTCCGGTGGCCTGCGCATGATGGCGGCCTGCCGTGAAGAGCTTTCCAAGCGCAGCGGCCCGCAGCCGTTGCTGATCGGTGTGACCGTGCTGACCAGCATGGAGCGCGAGGATCTGGCCGGTATCGGTCTGGACATCGAGCCGCAGGAGCAGGTGCTGCGTCTGGCTGCGCTGGCCGAGAAGGCCGGGATGGACGGTCTGGTGTGCTCGGCGCTGGAAGCCACCGCACTGAAGTCGGCGCACCCGTCGCTGCAACTGGTGACCCCGGGGATTCGTCCGGCGGGCAGTGCGCAAGATGACCAGCGCCGTATCCTGACCCCGCGTCAGGCGCTGGATGCCGGTTCCGATTATCTGGTGATCGGCCGTCCGATCAGCCAGGCGGCGGATCCGGCCAAGGCACTGGCGTCGGTCGTGGCCGAACTGGCCTAAGCAGACACCGCCGAACCCTGTAGGAGTGAGGCCGGTCGCGGTAGCGGGATATTAGTGACATTGGTTGTGGGTGGTACACCGCCATCGCCGGGCGGGTCACTCCCTCAAATGTTTTGTGGTGGCTTTAAACCTTCAGCACCAACTTGCCGAAATTCTCCCCGCTGAACAATTTCATCAGCGTCTCCGGAAAGGTCTCCAGACCTTCAACGATGTCTTCCTTGCTCTTGAGCTGCCCTTTGGCCATCCAGCCGGCCATTTCCTGCGCGGCACCGGCGTACTGCGCGGCATAGTCCATCACCACAAAGCCTTCCATGCGCGCACGATTGACCAGCAGTGACAGGTAGTTGGCCGGGCCTTTGACCGCTTCCTTGTTGTTGTACTGGCTGATGGCGCCGCAGATCACCACCCGGGCTTTCGGCGCCAGACGGCTGAGCACGGCGTCGAGGATCTCGCCGCCGACGTTATCGAAGTACACGTCGACGCCTTTCGGGCACTCACGCTTGAGCCCGGCCAGCACATCTTCGTGCTTGTAATCGATGGCGCCGTCGAAGCCCAGTTCATCGATCAGGTATTTGCACTTGTCGGCACCACCGGCGATACCGACGACCCGGCAGCCTTTGATCTTGGCGATCTGCCCGGCAATGCTGCCCACCGCCCCGGCAGCTCCGGACAACACCACCGTGTCGCCGGCCTTCGGTGCGCCGACGTCGAGCAGGGCGAAGTAGGCGGTCATGCCGGTCATGCCAAGGGCGGACAGATACACCGGCAGCGGCGCCAGTTTCGGATCGACTTTGTAGAAACCTCTGGGTTCGCCAAGGAAATAATCCTGCACGCCGAGGGCGCCGTTGACGTAGTCGCCGACGGCAAAGCCCGGGTTGTTCGAAGCGATGACCTGGCCCACGCCCAAGGCGCGCATGACTTCACCGATTTCTACCGGCGGGATATAGGACTTGCCCTCGTTCATCCAGCCGCGCATGGCCGGGTCGAGGGACAGGTATTGGTTTTTCACCAGTATCTGACCAGCGCCCGGTTCGCCGACCGGGACTTCCTGGTAGGTGAAGGTCTCACGGGTCGCAGCCCCCACCGGGCGTTTGGCGAGGAGGAACTGGCGATTGGTCTGACTGGTCATGGCAGGCACTCGAACTGAATGAAGCCTTGTTGATAGACCCTCGAGGCCAATGCTGCAAGGTCGGCTGATGTGGCGAATGCGCAATGATCCAGTGCAGTGATAGTGAACCACAGGCTTTTATCACTGCGACGGATGAAGGCATAAACAGCCTTCTGATAGTGCTGACTCGGGACGGGCCCCGGTGACTATGCTGCGAGTCTGCATATCCCTCCTGCATCTTTCCCTTCGAGGACATAACAATGAGCATGACGTTTTCCGGCCAAGTGGTCGTAGTCACCGGAGCGGCCAACGGTATCGGCCGGGCGACCGCCCAGGCGTTCGCCGCCGAAGGTTTGAAAGTGGTGGTGGCCGACCTGGACACGGCAGGGGGCGAAGGCACCGTGGCGCTGATTCGTACAGCCGGCGGCGAAGCGACCTTCGTACGCTGCAACGTTACCGTCGAAAGCGAAGTGAAGAATCTGATGGACGAGGTGATCAATACCTACGGTCGCCTGGACTACGCCTTCAACAATGCCGGGATCGAAATCGAGCAAGGCAAACTGGCCGACGGCTCGATGGACGAGTTCGACGCGATCATGGGCGTCAACGTCAAAGGTGTGTGGTTGTGCATGAAGTACCAGTTGCCGTTGTTGCTCGCTCAGGGCGGCGGGGCGATCGTCAACACCGCGTCGGTGGCGGGCCTTGGCGCGGCGCCGAAGATGAGCATTTATGCAGCGTCGAAACACGCGGTGATCGGCCTGACCAAGTCGGCGGCGATCGAATACGCGAAGAAGAAAATCCGCGTCAACGCCGTGTGCCCGGCGGTGATCGACACCGACATGTTCCGTCGCGCTTACGAGGCTGACCCGAAGAAAGGCGAATTCGCCAACGCGATGCACCCGGTGGGGCGCATCGGCAAGGTCGAGGAAATCGCCAGCGCCGTGCTGTATCTGTGCAGCGATGGCGCGGCGTTTACCACCGGTCATTCCTTGGCCGTGGATGGCGGCGTCACGGCTTTCTGACGCCGAGTGGCTACACTCTGGAACCCGCCTCAGTGCGGGTTTTCCTGTTACTGGGCGCCAGCTCCGTTAAACCGCTAAACAATGTGTATCAAACGGTTAGAACGGCTGCTTTTGACGGCGTTGTCGCACAGCCTGAGCGACGCGGCTGTGATTTACTGCCGACAGCAAAATGGACAGGAGTTTGCGTGCTCATGGAATTGAGAATTGACCGACAGGCAATGGTGCCGGTCGTACAGCAGATTGTTGATGGCATGACTGAGTGGATCTCGCGAAGCGGTGTGGCGCCGAGCACGCGCTTGCCCTCCGTCAGGCAGATTGCGCGCTCCAATCTGCTGAGTCAGTCGTGTGTGGCCGAAGCCTGCGAACGGCTGGTGGCGCAAGGCGTTCTGGCCCCGCGTCAGGGCGCCGGGTTCATGGTGGCCGCGCAGGGCCGTGGGGTGATCGGGATTGACTGCGGGCAGGCACACGGCGGGTTGAAACTCGGCGAGGGAGGCTTGCCGCAGAGCTGGCGTGAATCCGACGACCTGAGTTATGCGATCCGTCAGGTGGCCCGTACCGACATGGCGAGTCTGTTCAATTACAGCAGCCCGCTGGGGCTGCCGGCGTTACGCGAGCAGATCGTCAAACGCCTCAGGCTGATCGGCGTCGAGGCTCTGGATGAACAGGTGCTGACGACCTCCGGTGCGAGCCAGGCGCTTGATCTGCTCGCGCGCGCATTGTTGAAGGCCGGTGACTGCGTTGTCGTCGAAACCCCGGGCTATGCGCCGCTGTTCGAGCTGTTGCGCCTGTACGGCGTGCAGTTGCTGGAAGTGCGCCGCACGCCGAGCGGGCCGGATCCCCAGGCGCTGGAAGCACTGTTGCGGCAGTTCCGGCCGGTCGCGATCTTCATCAACAGTCACCACCACAATCCCACCGGCTCTTGCCTGACACTTGGCGTTGCCCAACAGATCCTGCGGTTGTGCAACGCTCACGATGTGCGAGTGATCGAGGACGATGTCTACGCCGACCTGCACAATGGCAATGGCACACGCCTGGCGGCACTCGATGAGCGAGTGATCTATGTCGGCAGCTTTTCCAAGACACTGAGCAGCTCGCTGCGCGTCGGGTTTGTGTACGCCGAGCCAGCGCTGATTGCGCGGCTGGGGCGAATCAAGATGATCAGTAGCATGGGCGCTTCGAGTTTCAATGAGGCGGTGCTGACCACTCTTCTGGCCAATGGCGCCTATCGCAAAATGGTCCAGCGCCAGCGTCAACGGTTGAATACCGATCGGGTCGCCGCGTTGCAGGCGCTGGAGGACGCCGACTGGGAGGTTTTCGGTAAGCCGTGTGGCGGCCTGTTCATCTGGGCCCGTGCCCCGCTGGGCGATACTGGCCGCTTGCACAGTCAGGCGCAGTGCAATGGTGTCAGCCTTTGCGACCCGGGGGCCTTCAGTCCGAGTGGCGAACCCAGTGAGTGGCAGCGGATCAACGTGGCCTATGCCTGTGATCCCAGGGCCCGGCAGTTTTTTCGCAGTACCGGTGTGAATCGACCTCAAGCGTTCTGAAAACGACGCGTGCGTAGCTTTTTGCCATTATTCCGTCGCCAGAGACTTGTGCTGCTCCATGGCCGTTGCGAATCTTCGGCAACAGACTTTGGCAGGGGGCTTCGCGCAATGATTTCCGCCGTGCAAGGACGTTTTGCCAACCTCGGTATGGCGAAGAAACTGGGTATCGGGTTCGTGCTGGTGCTGCTGTTGACTGCGCTGGTGGCTGCCATTGGTGTCTGGTCCCTGCAGACCATCAGTCAGCGCTTCGATGGGCTGAAGCAGATGTCGTCGCTCAACAGTGCACTGCTCAAGGTGCGGCTGCTGGAGCAGGACTATGCGCTGCACAGCAACCCGAAAACCGTCGATGCCTTGCACGAAGGCGTAGACGGTTTGCTGGCCCAGGCCGCGCAACTCAAGGCGCAATCCCCGGCCAACGTGGCGGTGATGAGCGATGTCGAACAGGCATTGGGCGCTTATCGCAAGGCTTTCGATGAGTTTGTCTCGCTGACCCAGGCCAAGGATCTGGCGCTGGAAATGGCCAGTTGGTCGGTGTCCAGCGTGGCCAATAACCTGGACGTATTGCAGGCCGGTCTGGCCGATGATGGCGCGTATACCTTGAAGGACACCGAAGGCAAGGACGGCGCACAGTTCATCGAACAGGCCAGCCAGGTCAGCCAGGTGTCGCGGCTGATGTTGCAGGCGATGAACGAGGCGCGGGTTCGTCTGGATCAGAGCCGCAAGGGCGATGCCGAGAGTGCCGGCAAGGGCAATATCGAGCAGGCCGCCCAGGCGCAGGCTCAGGCCGAGCAGTTGAAGACCACGGTCAAGGATGAGGGCTATCTGACGGTACTCAATGAAGTGTCCGGGCACATCGCCGGTTTCAACGACAAGCTCGCCGAGTACACCGGCCTGCTGGCCCAGGAAAAAACCGTCTACGAACAGTTGCACCAGCGTGCGGCGCAGGTGATGGAGTGCGTGGATCAGGCGTATGGCGCCGAGGACGGCGCGATGCAGGCGGAATTGAAGAAAAACTCGGTGTTGATCATCGGTTCTTCGGCGCTGGCATTGCTGGTCGGGCTGATTGCCGCGTGGGTCATCACCCGGTTGATTGTCGCGCCGTTGCGCAGTGTGATGCGGGTGGCGCAACAGATTGCGGCGGGGGATTTGAGTGCGAGGGTGGAGGTCACCCGGCGTGATGAGATCGGGCAACTGATGCTGGCAATGCAGCAGATGGGCACTGGGCTGAGCACGATCGTCAGCGGTTTGCAGGCGGGCATCGAGCAGTTGGCCAGTTCCGCGCAATCGCTGTCGGCGGTAACCGAGCAGACCAACCTTGAGGTCAACAGCCAGAAGGAAGAGACCGAGCAAGTGGCCACGGCCATGAACCAGATGACCGCCACCGTGCATGATGTGGCACGTAACGCCGAGGAGGCCGCGCTGGCCGCACAAACGGCGGATGCCAAGGTCGAGAGCGGGCAGCAGGTGGTGCGCCAGAGCATGGTGCGGATCGAGCAACTGGCGGATTCGGCGACATCAGCCAGTTCGAGCATCGAAAGCCTCAGTGCGCAGATCCAGAACATCGGTACGGTGCTGGATGTGATCAAGAGCGTTGCCGAGCAGACCAATCTGCTGGCGCTCAACGCCGCGATCGAGGCGGCGCGGGCCGGGGAACAGGGCAGGGGCTTTGCGGTGGTGGCTGATGAGGTTCGCGCGTTGGCGCGGCGTACACAACAATCCACCGAGGAGATCGAGCGGCTGGTCAGTGCGTTGCGTTCGGCGGCACATTCGTCGGTGCAGCAGATTCAGAGCAGTGGTGAATTGGTGAAGCTGGCGGTCAGTGATGCGCTGCAGACCGAGAGTGCGCTGGGCAGTATTGCGGCGGCGGTTTCGTTGATTCAGCAGATGAATCAGCAGATTGCGGCGGCGGCCGAGGAGCAGAGTTCGGTGGCTGAGGAGATCAATCGCAGTGTGACGAGTATTCGTGCGAGTGCGGATCAGTCTTCGATGGCGATGCGGGGGAATGCGGTTTCGAGTGTTGAGCTGGCGCGGTTGGGAGGGGAGCTCAAGGGGATGGTTGGGCATTTTCGGCTTTGACTTGGCGGCCTCTGGGCCGACCAGGTTCTTGGGGTTTTGGGTGAATATCCGTTGCTGCGGTAACGGCTTCTTATGGTTCCGCTCTTACAGCGGCTCACTTTTCCAGACGCCGAAAAGTAAGCAAAAGGCTTGGCCCCGGCGTTCGGCCCTCGCTTAGGCTCGGGTTCCTTCGCTCCGGGATTCATCCGGGCGCATCGCCTCCGGTTTGCTTCGCTGCACCTGCTCTCGATGTGTTTGGCTGCGCCAAACGGTCGCTGCGCTCCCACCCCCGGATGAACCCCTCCACTCAGCCTGCCGACGGGGCCGGCACGGCAAGATCAAGAGCTTTCGGCGAGCTGACACTCGGCCATTTGAGTGGTGAAGAGCGAGGCGGTGCACTATCTCGCTCTTCTGTAGGAGTGAGCCTGCTCGCGAAGGCGGCCTGACAGCCGACCAGTTTTCTAACTCACTCACCCTATCCCACTGTGGGAGCTGGCTTGCCAGCGATGGCGGCCTGACAGCCGACCAGTCTCCAACTGAATAAACTCATGCCCACTGTGGGAGCGGGCTTGCTCGCGAAGGCGGCCTTACTGCCAACCAATCTCTAACTGAATGTTCGCATGGCAGTCAGCCCATCACCCACAAAAAAGCCACCTCTCGGTGGCTTCTCTTAACTCTCGACCATCAGTCGTAGATCACTTTCTTTTTCCAGTCCGCATCGGCTTCGACTTCTTTGAGGCCTTCGGTCAACTGGTTGACTTCGCCTTCAACCGGAGCAATCTTGTCCATGACCTGGGCATTGGCACGGGCCAGGAGTTTTTCCAGGTATTGCAGTTGTTCCGAGTACATCTGCGGGTCTTGCTGTTTGCGCAGGTATTGCACGCCGCGTTCGAAGGCGAGGCGGGCCTGGCCGGGTTGGTTTTGCTGCAGGGATTGTTGGCCGAGGTTGTTGAAGAATTCGATGTGCAGCAGGACCAGGATGTGGCGGACTTCCTTGATCCAGTGTTTGGCTTCGTTCGGTGGCAGGAAGCCGTCATGGGCGGCGCGGGTGATCTGGCCGTGCAGGGCTTCGAGCAGGAAGCGGACGTCCTTGGCTTTGGCTTCGGTCAGGATCGGTGCCGGCGGGTTGTTGACCGGGATCGATTCGCCTTGGGCCACCAGTGCGCTGAGTTCGGTGATCCGTGCCTTGGTCGTGGCGCTGGTTTTTTCCAGGTTCAGCAGGCGCTGGCAGACGTTCAGCTCCAGACGGGTCAGCAGCAGCTTGAGTGCCGGGGTCATGAACTGGCCGGGGAAGGTTTCGGTCAGCTCGCCGCAGCGGCGCAGGCGGTCGTTGAGTTCGACTTTGGTGCGGGCCTTCTCCAGTTTGTTGTTTTCCACCACATGGTTCATGTAGCCAATGGCGATCAGAATTGCGATCCCGGCTATGACTAGCAGGGTGATCATGAGTGGTGTCACCGGTAAGACCTCTTTATAGGGTTCGCATGCGAGTGTAGTGGCTGGACATTCAGGCGCCCAGCGCCGCTCGACGAGTTGATTCAGCAGCTTCTGTCTATATCGGCTGCACACTGCTTATATGAATGCTGGCGCAAGGTGCGCAGATTGCCATCATTGTGTTGCGGACTATAACGCCTTGGCGGGTGGCAGAATATAGGCGTCAATCGTCGGGCGACGGAAAAGCCCGAATGCTCCCGTAAAGCAGGTCGAAGTCATTGATTTAAATAAATTTATATTCGGGGGTTGACGACCTCTCAAACCATCCATAGAATGCGCGCCACTTGCAGCGTAAAGCACACAGCGAAACGCGGCAGGGAGTGAATGTTGTAGCGTGTCCCCTTCGTCTAGTGGCCTAGGACACCGCCCTTTCACGGCGGTAACAGGGGTTCGAGTCCCCTAGGGGACGCCATTTGCGGGAATAGCTCAGTTGGTAGAGCACGACCTTGCCAAGGTCGGGGTCGCGAGTTCGAGTCTCGTTTCCCGCTCCAATTTTAAACAGCACTGCTCTAGGGCGGTGCTGAGTGAAACCAGAACCAAGTCTTCGGATGCGGGTCTGGACACCGAAACACACACCATGTGTTCCGGGTAGCGTGTCCCCTTCGTCTAGTGGCCTAGGACACCGCCCTTTCACGGCGGTAACAGGGGTTCGAGTCCCCTAGGGG
>NZ_JAJSLU010000029.1:0-37043 GCF_023063025.1 Pseudomonas sp. YL2
CTTGCTCGCGAATGCGGTGTGTCATTCAACATTTTCTCTGCTGACCCACCGCATTCGCGAGCAAGCCCGCTCCCACAAGGGGAGTTCATCGACAGGGTATCTTTGGGTCTAGAGGCAGAGCGGGCCGCGCGGGTAGCGCTTGAGCGCCTGGATCAGCTCGGCGCCGGGGATCGGCCGGTCGAACAGGTAGCCCTGGCCGACGTCGCAACGGTGGCGACGCAGGAACGCCAGTTGCTCGGCGGTCTCGATGCCTTCAGCCACGACTTTGAGCTTCAGGTTGTGGGCCATGGCGATCACCGCGGAGGTGATTTCCATGTCGTCCTGGTTGTCGGGGATTTCGTGGATAAAGCTTCGATCGATCTTGATGATGTCGATCGGGAATTTCTTCAGGTAGCTGAGCGACGAGTAACCGGTGCCGAAGTCGTCCATGGCCAGGGTCAGGCCCAGACGCTTGAGCTGATCAAGTTGCAAGTGAGTGTCTTCGGTGGCTTCCAGCAACAGGCCTTCGGTCAGCTCCAGTTCGAGCAGATTGGCCGGCAGCGCCTCTTCCTTGAGGATGTTGGCGATCGAGGCGACCAGATCCGGGTCGGAGAACTGCTTCGGCGAGAGGTTGATCGCCACTTGCAGGTTGCCCATGCCGGCGGCGGTCAGCGCCTTGCTCATGCGGCAGGCCTGACGCGCAATCCACTTGCCGATCGGAATGATCAGGCCGGTTTCTTCGGCAACGCTGATGAACTGATCCGGGCGGATCATCCCGCGTTCCGGGTGGTTCCAGCGCAGCAGCGCTTCCATGCCTAGCAGGCGACCGCTGCGCAGGCACAGCTTGGGCTGGTAGAACACGTCCAGCTCGTTCTGGGTCAGGGCGCGGCGCAGGTTGTTCTCGACGAACAGCTTGTAGCTGGCCTCGGCGTTGAGTGCTTCGGTGAAGACTTGCACCTGGTGTTTGCCGTTGGCCTTGGCCTTGTGCAGGGCCAGACCGGCGTTGCGCATCAGGGTCTGCGGATCGCGACCATGCAGCGGCGCACAGGCCAGGCCCACGGAGCCGGTGACACTGATCAGCTGGTTGTCGACGAACATCGGTTTGTCGAGGGTCGCCAGTAATTGGTTGGCGATCTGTTGGCCGGTGGCGAGGTCGGTATCGTCGAGCAGCACGGCGAATTCGTTACTGGCGAAGCGCGCGAGGCTGCCACTCGGGCTGAGGCTGTTGCGCAGGCGCCGGGCGAGGCTGATCAACAACTTGTCACCGGTCTGGTGCCCGAGGCTGTCGTTGATCCGTTTGAAGTTGTCGATGTCCACCAGCAGCAGGCTGATCGGCGTATCGCTGTCGCGGGCGAAGCGTTCGTCCAGATTGCGGATAAACGCCGGGCGGTTGCCGAGGTTGGTCAAGTTGTCGGTGTAGGCCAGACGTTCGATGCGCTGCTGCGCCAGTTTGGTCTGGGTGATGTCTTCGTAGATGCCGATGTAGTGCGTCAGCTCACGGTTGTCGCCGTACACCTTGGAGATCGACAACTGGCCCCAGTACGGTTCGAGGTTTTTGCGCCGGCTCTTGAATTCGCCCTGCCAGCTGTTGCTCTTGGCCAGCGCCGAGGGAGCGTCGAACAGCAGCTCGCTGAGGTTTTCCAGCGCCGGCAGCTCCGACAGGCGCTGGCCGTGGACTTCCTCGGTGGAGTACTGGGTGATCGCGGTGAAGCTCGGGTTGACGTACTCGACCACGCCGTCGCAATTGACCAGC
This sequence comes from Pseudomonas sp. YL2, assembly GCF_023063025.1. Classification (NCBI taxonomy): domain Bacteria; kingdom Pseudomonadati; phylum Pseudomonadota; class Gammaproteobacteria; order Pseudomonadales; family Pseudomonadaceae; genus Pseudomonas; species Pseudomonas sp. YL2. Next base: position 1,733 of record NZ_JAJSLU010000029.1, read on the forward strand.
AGAAAGGCGTTGGCACTTTGCTCGACCGCACGCTGGAACAGGTGCAGGGCGCTGGTGGCGGTGCGGCGGTTGTGGTTGTTGATGACCTGGGCGAACTGGTCGGCCAGCTCACCGGCAAAGGCGATTTCGTCGGACTGCCAGGCGCGGGTGACGCCGGTCTGCTCCAGACAGAGCACGCCGACCACCTGGCCGTCGACGCGGATGCTGGCGTCGAGCATGGCGTTGACGTCACGCGGGCGCAGGGCTTCGGCCATCTCACGGGTGCGCGGGTCGCGCATCGCATTATGCGCGTCGATGGCGCGGCTGCCGTGCAGGGCCTCCATGTAGTCGGGGAAACCGCTGATGTCGATCACCTCCGGCAGGATGTATTCCTGCGTCGCGCGGTGATACGCGGAAATCGGCACCAGCAGATTGCCTTCGAGGTTCCACAGGCTGGCGCAGTCGATTTCATAGATATCGCAGGCGCAGCGGGTGATCAGTTCGGCGGCTTCCTGCAGCGAGTTGTGGCTGCTGTAGCGCTGGCGGGCGAGCAGCAGAATCAGATCCTGCTGGGCGCGCACCCGATCAAGGTGCTGCAATTGTTCCTGCTGGGCGCGCTGGTTGAGTTCGAGGGCGATCTGCAGGCGCGAGTTCTGGGTTTCGAGGTCAACGGACGGCAGCGTTGGCGCTTCGTCGAACACGTCATCGACCGCCAGCAAATAACCGCGCAGCAAGTGTCGATTGTGCTGTTTATAGGCTTCGCCCAGTTCGAGGATGCTCAGCACGCCCGCAGCGGTGTGCAGGGTGTAGCGCACCAGATAATGCGGGCTGTCGCGCAGTTGCTGCTGGATCGCGTCGTGCAACTGATAGCGCGCTTCAGGCTCCATCAGGCTGGCATACGGTGAACCGACCAGCGCACAGAGCTCGACGGCCGGCTGGCCGAATTGACGTTCGCAATTGGGGTCGAGAAACAGCATCGCCCAACTGGCTTCATTCAAGCGCTCGAAACGCAGCATGCCGAGCCGCGAGGGCACAGGCAACTGCGTCACTACCTCGGCCGCCATACGGCTGGCGGCATCGGGTTGGCTCTTCATGAAGGAACTCGCTTGGAAATATGCTGAACGCGCCGGGCTCTCGCCCTCTTTACTGTTGCCTGCGGCAAGGTTGCATCATTGCGGCACCGACTGACAAGAGAGATGAAGGCCAAGTGCTATAAGAATGTGTCGGCCGCTCGGGGCATTTCTCCAGTGGGTGGTTGAAAAGAGCAAAAGATCGCAGCCTGCGGCAGCGCCTGCAGGGATATACGATGTCCTTCAGGAGCTGCCGAAGGCTGCGATCTTTTAGATTCAACGTAATTTCAGGCTGAGCGATTGCAGCTTCTTGCCATCTCGATCATGGTAATTGATCAAAATCTGATCAGCCTCGACCACTACATGGGCGAAGTTGTCTTCGCTGACCACAGTGCTGGTCAACTCATGTTGATAGTCACCCGCCGCAGTGCGTACCAGTGGCTGATCAAGGATGAACGTCGACGCCGTGGCATAGGGCAAAAGTTTGCTGTTACACAACGGCGAGGAGACGATGGTGTGGACTTCGAAGTCCGGGTCTTCGCTATGGGTCAGGCGCGAGGTCAGCGAGCCGTGCACGTCGCCCGAGACGAATACGACATTCCTGATCTGTCGGGTGCGAATGGTTTCCAGCAGGCGCAGGCGCTGCGCCGGGAAGGCTTTCCACGCATCGTCGCCGTGCAGTTTGCGATCCGGATAGAACATCACGCTGGTGACCACGAATTTGACCCGTGCCTTGCTGTTGCTCAGCCAGGCAACCAGGGCCAGTTCCTGCTCGCTGTCCAGGATGCGTCGATCATCAGCAGCCAGGTTGCGCCGAGTGCGGCTATCAGTGACAAACCATTCAATATCGCCATCGCTGAACTGATACCAGTAATGCGCCAGTTTTGAATGATCAATCTCGCCATCAACTGTTAGTTCATGCGCCGGACTATGACTGGTTTGATACAACTCATACGCCGCCATTGCATTGCGATATAACTCATGATCGGACTTACTGGCGTTCGCCGGCCAGTTGTCTTCAATTTCGTGGTCGTCGAGGATCATGTAAGTCGAAGTGCCGGACATCAGCCGCTGAATATTCGGTTGCGAGAAGGCCGCGCGATATTTGTCGAGGATGTCCTTGTATTCGCGATCCGGGGCAATCAGGTTGAGGTCGTCGACATAGATCTGGTCTCCGGTCATCAGGGTGGCGCTGATCGGCGGCTCGGCGCCTTCGATCAACTGATTGATCGAGGCGAATATACGGTCGCCAATTTGGGGCAGGGAAGCAATGCCGGCGGTCATGCGCAAGTAGCGACAGGAGCCGATGATATAAGCGCGTGGCTGCGCGGCGTCGCTGGCACGGGTGCGAAAGCGGTAGATCTCGCGCGGCCATTGCAGAGGCAATTCGGCGATGCTCTCGACGGTATGCACCGGGCTCATGGGGCTGAACCAGCCCGTCTGGTATTCGTATTCGCAATGGCTCTCCAGGTTATTCAATGAAAAGACCTGGCAAAAATCGCGCAAAGCACTTAAACGGGAAAAAAGGCTATTTGACCATTGATTGCTGTCGCGCTTTCGATAACGCAGGCCGGCAAATGTGGTGGCGTTGTTTTGCGAGTCGCCGCGCATGAAGATGCGTGCGTGATTAGTTGTTGTATGGCCAATAATCGGGCCGACAGTTGGTTTTAACATGTTCGAATCCGTTCGAATTGATACTTGAATAACGGTCAGTGTTTAGCAAGTTATTCGTTTAACTTGTGCCGCCAAGGTTAGTTGTCGGCGGATAAAAAATATCGGCGCGAAGTGGACTGGACTCGTGGCTTAAGTAGACCGAAGTTGTAGGAATAAAAGCGTTGTAACTTTTCTTCGGGCAAAAAAAGCCCCGTCAAACTGACGGGGTTGAGGTACGAGCGTGTGGCGCTCGAAAACGTGGGACGCAATCGGCCCTCCGTTGCCGGAGGGCCGAACGCTTTACAGCAGGATGGTGCGGATGTCGCCCAGCAGGCTGCCCAGACGCTGGGTGAAGCGTGCAGCGGCGGCGCCGTTGATCACACGGTGATCGTAGGACAGCGACAGTGGCAGCATCAGTTTCGGCTGGAAGGCTTTGCCGTCCCAGACTGGCTGGATGGTTGCCTTGGAAACACCGAGGATCGCCACTTCCGGCGCGTTGACGATCGGCGTGAAGCCGGTGCCGCCAATGTGGCCGAGGCTGGAAATGGTGAAGCAGGCGCCTTGCATCTCGTCCGAAGACAGCTTCTTGGTGCGGGCTTTTTCAGCCAGCGAAGCCGCTTCAGCAGCCAGTTGCAGCAGGCTCTTCTGGTCGACGTTCTTGATCACCGGGACCAGCAGGCCATCCGGAGTGTCTACCGCGAAACCGATGTTGACGTACTTCTTGCGAATGATCGCCTTGCCGCTTGGCGCCAGCGAACTGTTGAAGTCCGGCAGCTCCTTGAGCAGGTGCGCGCAGGTCTTGAGCAGCAGCGGCAGGATGGTCAGCTTGACGCCGGCCTTCTCGGCGACGGCTTTTTGCGCAACACGGAAGGCTTCCAGCTCGGTGATGTCCGCCGAGTCGAATTGCGTCACGTGCGGCACGTTCAGCCAGCTGCGGTGCAGGTTGGCAGCGCCGACCTGCATCAGGCGGGTCATCGGCACTTCTTCGATTTCACCGAAGCGGCTGAAGTCCACGACCGGAATCGGCGGGATGCCCGCGCCACCGGTTGCGCCGCCAGCAGCGGCCGGTGCTTCCTTGGCCTTCTGCATCATCGCCTTGACGTAAACCTGCACGTCTTCTTTCAGAATGCGACCGTGCGGACCGCTGGCGCCAACGGCGCTCAGCTCGACGCCGAACTCACGGGCCAGTTGACGCACGGCAGGGCCGGCGTGAACTTTCGCGCCTGGCTTGGCCGGCGCAGCAACCGGAGCGGCAGCAGCAGGTGCTGCGGCTGCCGGAGCCGCAGCGGCCGGTGCCGGAGCACTTGGCGCAGCGGCAGCTGGAGCCGGGGCAGCAGCAGGGGCTGCGCCTTTGACTTTCAGCTTGAGGATCAGGTCGCCGGTGCCGACTTCGTCGTCCAGCTTGATGGAAATGCTTTCCACCACGCCAGCGGCAGGCGATGGGATTTCCATGCTTGCCTTGTCGGATTCGAGGGTGATCAGCGACTGGTCGGCTTCAACGCTGTCGCCAGCCTTGACCAACACTTCGATGATCTTGGCCTTGCCGGCCGAACCGATGTCCGGAACATGGATGTCCTGAACGCTGTCAGCCACTGGAGCAGCCGGGGCTGCCGCAGGAGCAGGCGCAGCGGCAGCGGCCGGCGCAGCAGCAGCCTGAGCCGGAGCGGCCGCAGCAGGCGCCGCAGCACCCGCCACTTCCAGATCCAGAATCAGGTCGCCCGTGCCGACTTCGTCGTTGAGCTTGACGCTGATGGCCTTGACCACGCCCGCGGCAGGCGACGGGATTTCCATGCTCGCCTTGTCGGATTCCAGGGTGATCAAAGATTGATCAGCCTCGACGGTGTCGCCGACCTTGACCTGGATCTCGATGATCTGCGCCTTGCCCGACGAACCGATGTCCGGCACGTGCACTTGCTGCACCGAAGCGGCAGCAGGGGCAGCGGCTGGCGCGGCAGCAGCAGGAGCGGCAGCCGGTTTGGCTTCAGCTTTTGCAGCCGGTGCAGCAGCAGGTGCAGGGGCCGCTTGCGCGGCGCCCTCGACTTCCAGCTCGAGTAGTTCGTCGCCTTCTTTCAGACGGTCGCCCAGCTTGACTTTCAGGCTCTTGATGACGCCGGCTTTCGGGGCCGGCACTTCCATGCTGGCCTTGTCCGATTCCAGGGTCAGGATGCTCTGGTCGGCTTCGATACGGTCGCCGACCTTCACAAACAGTTCAATTACTTCACCTTCACCGCTGCCGATGTCAGGTACGCGAATGAGTTCGCTCACAAAATGTCTCCTCAGCAGTCCAGTGGGTTGCGTTTTTCCGGGTCGATGCCGAACTTGACGATGGCCTCGGCCACGACTTTAGGTTCGATATCACCACGGTCAGCCAGTGCTTCCAGGGCTGCCAACACCACGAAATGACGGTCGACTTCGAAGAAATGACGCAGTTTCTTGCGGCTGTCGCTGCGGCCGAAACCGTCGGTGCCCAGGACTTTGAATTCCTTGGACGGTACCCACTGACGGATCTGCTCGGCGAACAGCTTCATGTAGTCGGTAGAAGCAATCACCGGACCCTTACGGCCGCTCAGGCACTCTTCAACGTAGCTCTGCTTAGGCTTCTGGCCAGGCTTCAGACGGTTGCTGCGCTCTACGGCCAGGCCGTCGCGACGCAGTTCGTTGAAGCTGGTGACGCTCCATACGTCGGCGCCGATGTTGAACTCTTCACGCAGAATCTTCGCCGCTTCACGTACCTCACGCAGGATGGTGCCGGAGCCCATCAGTTGTACGTGATGCGCCGCATCGCGGGTGTCTTCTTCGAGCAGATACATGCCTTTCTTGATGCCTTCTTCGGCACCGGCCGGCATGGCTGGCTGCTGGTACGACTCGTTCATCACGGTGATGTAGTAGAAGATGTCCTGTTGCTCTTCGGTCATCTTCTTCATGCCGTCCTGAATGATCACCGCCAGCTCGTAGCCGTAGGTCGGATCGTAGGTGCGGCAGTTCGGGATGGTCGCGGCCAGCAGGTGGCTGTGACCGTCTTCGTGCTGCAGGCCTTCACCGTTCAGGGTGGTACGGCCGGCGGTGCCGCCGATCAGGAAACCACGGGTACGGCTGTCGCCAGCGGCCCAGGCCAGGTCACCGATACGCTGGAAGCCGAACATCGAGTAGAAGATGTAGAACGGCAGCATCGGCTGGTTGTGGCTGGAGTACGAAGTACCGGCAGCGATGAAGGAACTCATGGCGCCTGCTTCGTTGATGCCTTCTTCAAGGATCTGACCTTTCTGGTCTTCCTTGTAGAACATCACCTGGTCTTTATCGACTGGCTCGTAGAGCTGGCCGACGGAGGAGTAGATGCCCAACTGACGGAACATGCCTTCCATACCGAAGGTACGGGCTTCGTCCGGGATGATCGGCACGATGCGCGGGCCGATTTCCTTGTCCTTGACCAGTTGCGCGAGGATCCGCACGAAGGCCATGGTGGTGGAAATTTCACGGTCGCCCGAACCATCGAGGATGGCTTTCAGGGTGTCCAGGTCCGGGGTCGGTACGCTGAAGCTCTGCGCGCGGCGCTGCGGTACGAAACCGCCCAGTGCGGCACGGCGCTCGCTCAGGTAGCGGGCTTCGGCGCTGTTTGGCTCTGGCTTGAAGAACGGCAGGTTCTCCAGCTCTTCGTCCTTGACCGGGATGTCGAAGCGGTCGCGGAACAGCTTCAGGCTGTCGACGTCGACTTTCTTGGTGTTGTGCGCAGTGTTTTTCGCTTCGCCGGCACCGGTGCCATAACCCTTGATGGTCTTGGCCAGGATGACGGTTGGTTGTTCTTTGTGGTTGACCGCTTCGTGGTACGCCGCATAGACCTTGTACGGGTCGTGGCCGCCACGGTTGAGTTTCCAGATCTCGTCGTCGGACAGATCGGCAACCATCGCCTTGAGTTCAGGCGTGTTGAAGAAGTGCTCGCGAACGAACGCGCCGTCTTTGGCTTTGTAGTTCTGGTACTCGCCGTCGATGACTTCGTCCATGCGACGTTGCAGGATGCCGTCGACGTCTTTGGCCAGCAGTGGGTCCCAGAAACGGCCCCAGATGACTTTGGTCACGTTCCACTGTGCACCGCGGAACACGCCTTCGAGTTCCTGGATGATCTTGCCGTTGCCGCGAACCGGGCCGTCGAGGCGCTGCAGGTTGCAGTTGATGACGAAGATCAGGTTGTCCAGCTTCTCGCGGCCGGCCAGGGAGATCGCGCCCAGGGATTCCGGCTCGTCGCACTCGCCGTCGCCCAGGAAGCACCAGACTTTCTGTTTGCCCGGCTGGATGAAACCGCGGTGTTCCAGGTACTTCATGAAGCGTGCCTGGTAGATCGCCTGGATCGGACCCAGACCCATGGATACGGTCGGGAACTGCCAGAAGTCAGGCATCAGCCAAGGGTGCGGGTAGGACGACAGGCCCTGACCGTCGACTTCCTGGCGGAAGTTGTTCATCTGGTCTTCGGTGATGCGGCCTTCCATGAATGCACGGGCGTAAACGCCTGGCGAGGTGTGGCCCTGGAAGTAGATCAGGTCGCCGCCGTGTTCGTCGGTCGGGGCCTGGAAGAAGTAGTTGAAGCCGATGTCATACAGGGTCGCGCTGGAAGCGAAGCTGGAGATGTGACCACCCAGGTCAGAATCTTTCAGGTTCGTACGCATTACCATGGCCATCGCGTTCCAGCGTACCAGCGAGCGAATGCGGCGTTCCATGAACAGGTCGCCAGGCATGCGTGCTTCGTGGGTTACCGGGATGGTGTTGCGGTAAGGCGTGGTGATGGCGTAAGGGAGCTGCGAACCGCTGCGGGTCGCCAGTTCACCCATACGGGTCATCAGATAGTGAGCACGGTCTTCGCCTTCTTTGTCGAGAACCGATTCCAGGGCGTCCAGCCATTCCTGGGTTTCGACGGGATCGAGGTCTTGCATGGCTTGCTCCAGGGCGGAAAGGCTTCCAGAATCGGTTGCCTGAGTTTGCGACTGGCCTTGTGGGCAGACGATTTAAAATTCTTGGATTGCCGACAGGTTGTTCCGGCGGCGTGTAGTTTTACTACAAATCTTTGAGCATTTCAGCCTTTCGCCTGTATAGACGAGTAGTAAAACTACAGAGGAAAGGCTTGTGGCCTCCGACTGCGTTGTGAGAATAATCGTTAAGGTTGGTCGATTACCATCCGAAAAAGGTGAAAGTTTGATGCTGGATGCCAAAGAAGAAGAAATTTCAGCTATTTCTAACTTTTGTTCGACAGTCCTTCGCGTAGCGGGTTTTCATCAAACACTACAAGCGGCCATTTACACGCCGATCAAGGATAGACCATGACCCTGCCCGTGCTCGCTGAACTCCCCGCCATTCTCCTGCCGTTGGTCACTCGATCCGAGCAGTCGTTCCGTGCGGCCGTCGCCGCGCTGGAAGACGATCACGGCTTCTCCAACTGGACCCCGGAACGCTGGGCGCAATTCGCCCGCGTCAGTGCCGCCAGCGATTTCGTTATTGAACAGAGCGTTCGTGACCCTTTGATGTTGTTGTCACTGGTGCAGTCCGGCGAACTCGACCGGCCGTTCGCACCGGGTGAATTGTGCGCGCAGATTGCCGCCGCCGTGAACACCGCGCAAAGCGAAGACGAACTCGGGCGCGTCCTGCGCCGCCAGCGCGCACGCCATCAAGTGCGGATCATCTGGCGTGACCTCAACCGCCAGGCCGATCTGGTGCAGACCTGTCGCGATCTGTCGGACATGGCCGACGCCACCATCGATCAGGCCTACCAATGGCTGTACAGCCGCCATTGCCAGCAGTTCGGTACGCCGACCGGTCGGCGCAGCGGTCTGCCGCAGCAGATGGTCATTCTTGGTATGGGCAAGCTCGGCGCGGTCGAGCTGAACCTGTCGTCGGACATCGACCTGATTTTCGCCTACCCCGAGGGCGGCGAAACCGTCGGCGTGAAACGCGCGCTGGATAATCAGGAATTCTTCATTCGTCTCGGTCAGCGCCTGATCAAGGCCCTCGACCCGATGACCGTCGACGGCTTCGTGTTCCGCGTCGACATGCGCCTGCGCCCGTACGGTTCGTCCGGCGCGCTGGTGCTGAGCTTCAATGCGCTGGAACAGTATTACCAGGATCAGGGCCGCGACTGGGAACGCTACGCGATGATCAAGGCGCGGGTGGTGGCTGGCGATCAAGCGGCTGGCGCGCAGTTGCTCGATATGCTGCGCCCGTTCGTTTACCGCCGTTACCTGGACTTCTCGGCGATCGAAGCGCTGCGCACCATGAAGCAGCTGATCCAGCAGGAAGTGCGGCGCAAAGGCATGGCCGACAACATCAAACTCGGCTCCGGCGGGATCCGCGAAGTCGAGTTCATTGCCCAGGCTTTTCAGTTGATTCACGGCGGGCGCGACCTCAGCCTGCAACAGCGTCCTCTATTAAAGGTGCTGAGCACGCTGGAAGGACAGGGCTACCTGCCGCCGGCGGTGATCAGCGAGCTGCGCGAAGGTTACGAATTCCTGCGTTACACCGAACACGCGATCCAGGCGATTGCCGACCGCCAGACCCAGATGTTGCCGGACGGCGCTCAGGATCAGGCGCGCATCGCGTTCATGCTCGGCTTCGCCGATTGGCACGCCTTCCATGAAAAGCTGATGTTCTGGCGTGGTCGGGTGGCCTGGCACTTTGCGCAGGTGATCGCCGATCCCGATGAAGAAGAGGGCGCCGACTGCGAAGTGGTAGTGGGCGGTGAATGGTTGCCGCTGTGGGAAGAGGAGCAGGATGAAGAGGCCGCTTGCCGACAGCTCGAAGAGGGCGGCTTTGCTGATGCGACCAAGGCCCTGAAGGCGCTGGCCGGTTTGCGCGGCAGCCCGCAGTTGCGTGCGATGCAACGGCTGGGTCGCGAGCGTCTCGATGCTTTTATTCCGCGTCTGCTGGCCCAGGCGGTGGAGCATGACAACCCGGATCTGGTGCTGGAACGGGTGCTGCCACTGGTCGAAGCCGTGGCCCGACGTTCGGCTTATTTAGTGTTGCTGACGGAAAACCCCGGCGCCCTGCGGCGTTTGCTGACGCTGTGTGCGGCCAGTCCGTGGATTGCCGAACAGATCACCCGTTTCCCGTTGCTGCTCGACGAGTTGCTCAATGAAGGCCGGCTGTTCAAGCCGCCACTGGCCCCGGAACTGGCCGCCGAATTGCGCGAGCGCCTGACGCGGATCCCCGAAGATGACCTCGAACAGCAGATGGAAGCCCTGCGTCACTTCAAACTGGCGCACCGCTTGCGCGTCGCCGCCTCGGAAATCGCCGGCAGTCTGCCGTTGATGAAAGTCAGTGATTACCTGACCTGGCTCGCCGAAGCGATTCTCGAGCAAGTGCTGGCGCTGGCCTGGCGTCAGACGGTGGCCAAGTACGGCACGCCGCTGCGCACTGACGGCAGTTTGTGCGATCCCGGCTTCATCATTGTCGGTTATGGCAAAGTCGGCGGGCTGGAACTGGGGCATGGTTCGGACCTGGACCTGGTGTTCATCCATGACGGTGATCCGCAGGCGGAAACCGACGGGCCGAAGCCGATCGATGGCGCACAGTTCTTCACCCGGCTGGGGCAGCGGATCATTCACTTGCTGACGGCGCAGACCAACTCCGGTCAGCTGTATGAAGTGGACATGCGTTTGCGCCCGTCCGGCGCGTCGGGGCTGTTGGTCAGTTCGCTCGGGGCGTTTGAGCGCTATCAGGAAAATGAAGCCTGGACCTGGGAACATCAGGCTCTGGTGCGGGCGCGGGTGCTGGTCGGCAGTCAGGATGTCGGCCAGGCCTTCGAGAAAGTCCGCGCGCAGGTTTTGGGCAAGGCGCGGGATCTGGCGAAGCTGCAACAGGAAGTCAGCGAGATGCGCGCCAAGATGCGCGATAACCTCGGCAGCAAGAGCACGGCGGCCGGCACCGCGGCAAATGCCTTCGAGGCCACGGCGCCGTTCGACCTCAAGCAGGACGCCGGAGGTATCGTCGATATTGAATTTATGGTGCAATACGCGGCCCTGGCGTGGTCGCACAGCCACCCGCCATTGCTGCGCTGGACCGATAACATCCGCATTCTGGAAGAGCTGGAACACGAAGGGCTGATGCCTGCCGAAGATGCCAGCCTGTTGCGCGAGGCCTATAAAGCCTACCGCTCCGCCGCCCACCGACAGGCCTTGCAGAAGGACGCCGGGGTGATTGCAGGCGACCAGTTTGTCGAGGAGCGCCGGCAGGTATTGCGGATCTGGAAAGAGTTGGGGCTAAGCTGAGTCGCAGATGTGTGAATGAATGCAAAACCCTGTAGGAGTGAGCCTGCTCGCGATAGCGGAGTGTCAGACGACTTCAATGTTGAATGTAACGACCCCATCGCGAGCAGGCTCACTCCTACAATAGATCTGCGGTGAGTCGCAGATGTGTGAACAGAGGCAAAACCATGTGGGAGCGAGCCTGCTCGCGATAGCGGAGTGACAGTCGACAGTCATGTTGAAGGTAATGACCCATCGCAAGCAGCGCCGCTCCCTCAGTGATTCTCGAGGCGGGGAGGCATTGGCCTCCCCGGTTCGTTTATGGAAACCACATGAATATTCTGATCGTTGGGCCCAGTTGGGTCGGTGACATGGTGATGGCGCAGACACTGTTTCAGTGTCTCAAGCAGCGCCACCCGCAATGCGAAATCGACGTGCTGGCCCCCGAGTGGAGCCGGCCGATCCTTGAGCGCATGCCTGAAGTGCGCAAGGCCTTGAGCTTTCCGCTCGGCCATGGCGCTCTGGAACTGGCGACGCGTCGGCGAATCGGCAAGTCCCTGGCCGGCCAGTACGATCAGGCGATCCTGCTGCCGAATTCGCTGAAGTCGGCGCTGGTGCCATTCTTCGCCGGCATCAAACAACGCACCGGCTGGCGTGGCGAATTCCGCTACGGCCTGCTCAATGACGTGCGCACGCTGGATAAAGAACGTTATCCGCTGATGATCGAGCGCTTCATGGCGCTGGCTTACGAGCCGAACGCCGAGCTGCCGAAGCCTTATCCGCGTCCGAGCCTGCAAATCGATCCGGTGACCCGCGAAGCGGCGCTGGCCAAGTTCGGCCTGACTCTGGACCGTCCGGTGTTGGCCCTGTGCCCCGGCGCCGAGTTCGGCGAATCCAAGCGCTGGCCGTCCGAGCATTACGCCAAGGTTGCCGAAGCGCGGATTCGCGAAGGCTGGCAGGTGTGGCTGTTCGGCTCGAAAAACGACCACGCGGTAGGCGAAGACATTCGCGCGCGGCTGATTCCCGGCCTGCGTGAGGAATCAGTCAACCTCAGCGGCGGTACCTCGCTGGCCGAGGCCATCGACCTGCTGTCCTGCGCAGACTCGGTGGTGTCCAACGACTCCGGCCTGATGCACGTTGCGGCGGCGCTGAACCGTCCGCTGGTGGCGGTCTACGGCTCTACGTCACCGGGGTTCACCCCGCCGCTGGCCGAGCACGTCGAAATCGTTCGTTTGGGACTCGATTGCAGCCCGTGCTTCGACCGTACCTGCCGGTTCGGCCATTACAACTGCCTGCGCCAGCTGATGCCGGACGCGGTCAACGATGCCTTGCAGAAACTGCAGGGCTCCGTGGTCGAGGTTCATTAAGTTGCGGGTATTGCTGATCAAGACTTCATCGCTGGGCGACGTGATTCACGCGTTGCCGGCGCTGACCGACGCGGCCCGGGCCATCCCCGGGATCAAGTTCGACTGGGTGGTGGAAGAAGGCTTCGCCGAGATCCCGACCTGGCACCCGGCCGTCGGCAAGGTGATTCCCGTGGCGATCCGTCGCTGGCGCAAGAACCTCTGGCAGACCATCAAGAGTGGCGAGTGGAAGCGCTTCAAGCAAAGCGTGCGCGCCAGCCAATACGATCTGGTGATCGACGCTCAGGGCCTGCTGAAAAGCGCCTGGCTGACGCGCTACGTCAAAGCCCCGGTAGCTGGTCTCGACAAAGGCTCGGCGCGTGAGCCGATTGCCGCACGTTTCTACGATCGCAAACTGGCGGTGGCCCGTGGGCAACACGCCGTCGAACGGGTGCGTCAGTTGTTCGCCATCGCCCTTGGTTATGACCTGCCCAAAGGGTTGGGCGACTACGGCCTCAACGTCGAGCGTCTGGTGGAATTGCCGCGCAAGAGCGCGTTCGTGGTGTTCCTGCACGGCACCACGTGGGACACCAAGCACTGGCCGGAAGCCTACTGGCGCGAGCTGACCGAACGCGTCGGCTATCTGGGCGTCGGGGTCAAACTGCCGTGGGGCAACCCGCTGGAGAAGGCCCGTGCCGAACGGATTGCCGCTGGCTTCAAGCACGCCGAAGTGTTGCCGAAGCTGAATCTGGCCGGGGTCGGCAAAGTGCTGGCCGGCGCCCAGGCTTGCGTTGCGGTGGACACCGGTCTCGGTCACCTTGCAGCCGCGCTGGATGTGCCGACGATTTCGCTGTTCGGCCCGACCAATCCGGGCCTGACTGGCGCCTACGGCAAGGTGCAGATTCACATGGCCAGTGATTTCCCCTGCGCCCCTTGCCTGCAAAAGAAATGTACGTATCAACCGACCGCGCAGGATGCCCGTCAGTTTGACCTGAAACGCGAGCAGCCCCTGTGCTTCACGCGTCTGAATCCCGAGCGTGTCGCCAGCCGACTGAGCACGTTGTTAATGGCTGAGGAGCTGCGCTGATGCAATTGGCTTTTGTCCTGTACAAATATTTCCCGTTCGGTGGCTTGCAGCGCGACTTCATGCGCATCGCCCTCGAATGCCAGAAGCGCGGCCATCAGATCCGTGTCTATACGCTGATCTGGGAAGGCGACGTGCCGCCCGGTTTCGAAGTGCTGGTGGCGCCGGTCAAGGCGTTCTTCAATCATCGGCGCAACGAGAAACTCACGGCGTGGATGGAAGCGGATCTGGCCAAGCGTCCGGTGGACCGCTTGATCGGTTTCAACAAGATGCCGGGGCTGGACGTCTACTACGCCGCCGACGGCTGCTTCGAAGACAAGGCGCAGAACCTGCGCCATTCGCTGTACCGCCGCTGGGGCCGCTACCGCCACTTCGCCGAGTATGAGCGCGCGGTGTTCGCCAAAGACGCGAAAACCGAAGTGCTGATGATTTCCGAAGTGCAGCAGCCGCTGTTCATCAAGCACTACGACACGCCGCTGGAGCGCTTCCACCTGCTGCCACCGGGTATCGCCCAGGATCGTCGCCGGCCGGCGGATGCCGACCAGATTCGCGCCGGTTTCCGCGCCGAATTCAGCCTCAAGGACGATGAATTGCTGCTGGTGCAGATCGGCTCCGGGTTCAAGACCAAGGGCGTCGATCGCAGCCTCAAGGCGCTGGCTGCACTGCCCGCCGAGCTGAAGAAGCGCACCCGGCTGTTTGTAATCGGCCAGGATGACCCCAAATTGTTCCAGATGCAGAGTACGACTTTGGGCCTGGGCGACAACGTGACCTTCCTCAAGGGCCGCAGCGATATCCCGCGCTTCCTGCTTGGCGCCGACCTGTTGATCCACCCGGCGTACAACGAAAACACCGGCACAGTATTGCTCGAAGCGCTGGTCGCCGGGTTGCCGGTGCTGGTCAGCGCGGTCTGCGGTTACGCCCATTACATTGCCGAGGCGGACGCCGGGCGAGTGCTGGACGAGCCGTTCGATCAGGCGCAACTGACGCAGTACCTGACTGACATGTTGAATGACGACGCTGCACGCGCGGCCTGGAGCCGCAATGGTCTGGCTTTCGCCGAGACGGCCGACCTCTACAGCATGCCGCAGCACGCGGCCGATGTGATTCTGGCGGAGCACGCTTAAATGAAGTTGATGCTGGCTGAACCGTTCAAGAGCCTTTGGGCCGGGCGCGACCCGTTCGCCGAAGTCGAAGGCTTGCAGGGCGAAGTCTACCGCGAGCTGGAAGCTCGACGGACTCTGCGCACGGAAGTCGACGGCAACGGATTTTTCGTCAAGATCCACCGGGGCATCGGCTGGGGCGAGATTTTCAAGAACCTGCTGACCGCCAAGCTGCCGGTGCTTGGCGCAGGTCAGGAGTGGAAGGCAATCCAGCGTCTGCAGGAAGTCGGCGTGCCGACCATGACCGCCGTGGCTTACGGCGAGAAGGGCAGCAACCCGGCGGATCAGCATTCGTTCATCGTCACCGAAGAGCTGGCGCCGACCATCAGCCTCGAAGACTTCAGCATCGATTGGGTCAAGAACCCGCCGCAGCCGAAACTCAAGCACGCGCTGATCGCTGAAGTGGCGCGCATGACCGGCATGATGCACCGCGCCGGGGTCAACCATCGCGACTGCTACATCTGCCACTTTCTGCTGCACACCGACAAGCCGATCACCCCGGACGATTTCAAGCTGTCGGTGATCGACCTGCACCGCGCCCAGACTCGCCCAAGAATTACTCAACGCTGGCGCAACAAGGATCTGGCCGCGTTGTATTTCTCGGCACTGGACATCGGCCTGACCCGACGCGACAAGCTGCGTTTCCTCAAAGGCTACTTCCAGCAACCGCTACGCCAGATCCTCGCCGAAGAAGCGCCGTTGCTGAGTTGGCTCGAAGGCAAGGCCAACAAGCTTTATGCGCGCAAACAGCGTTACGGGGATGCGCTCTGATGGCGGGTTGGACGCTTGAACCGCAATACAGCGAACTGAGCGAAGATTTCGGCAGCCTCGAAGCGGTGTTTGCCCTGCAGGGCGAGCGCCTGACCCGCGACCCGCTGTCCGAAGTCATCCGCGTGCAGCGTAACGGCGTGAATTACTACGTCAAACGCTACGTCGGCGCCGGTAAAGGCTTGCGCCGTTACCTGGGCAAGCCCCGGGTGAAGATGGAGTGGCAGAACCTCAAGCGCTTCGCCAAGTGGGGCATTCCCACCGCCGAAGTGGTGGCCTGGGGCCTGGAGCGACGTGGCGCGGCCTATGCCCGTGGCGCCATGATCACCCGCGAGCTGCCGCGCACCGAAGACCTCTCGGCGCTGGCCGAACGCAACGATCCGAAACTCAAGGATCGTCTGTGGGTCGATGGCATCAGCCGCCAACTGGCCGGCTACACCAGAACCATGCACGACCACCGCTTTACCCATAACGATCTGAAGTGGCGCAATTTGCTGATCGACGATCAGGCGCAGCTGTTTCTGATCGACTGCCCGAACGGCGATTTCTGGCGCGGCTTCTGGCTCAAATACCGGATCACCAAGGATCTGGCCTGTCTCGACAAGGTGGCCAAGTATCACCTGTCGAACACCCAGCGCCTGCGCTTCTACCTGCAATACCGCGGACGTGATCGGCTGAATGCCGCCGACAAGAAACGGATTCGCCACGTGGTGAGATTTTTCGAGGGACGCGAATGACTGATTTCCTGGCTGCTGAAGACCGGGCGCTACTTGAGCGTCATGGCCTCGGCACTTTCGACGCGCTCTGGGCCAAACAGCTCGAAGCCGTGGACGAACCGAACACCGATGGCGGTGGCTGGAGCAGCGTGTTTCGCCTGGAGCTGGAAGGGCAGGCCTACTACCTCAAGCGCCAGAGCAACTACCTGACCCGCACCCTGCATGCGCCGTTTGGCGAGCCGAGTTTCGCCCGCGAGTTTCGCAACATCAGCCGCTACAACAAGTTGGGGATCCCGGCGCTGCAAGCGGCGTTCTTCGGTGAGCGCAAGGTCAAGGGCGATGTCCAGGCGATCCTGCTGACCCGTGCCCTCGACGGCTGGGATGATCTCGACTCGTTGCTGCAACGCTGGTCCGAGCTGAGCACCGCGCAGCAATCGGCCATTCTCAAGGCCTGTGGACAGCTGGCGCGCCGGCTGCACGGCGTGCGTCAGGTGCACGGCTGCTTTTATCCGAAGCACATCTTTTTGCAGGCTGATGGCGACGCGTATAAGGCGCAGTTGATCGACCTGGAAAAGACCCGACCCCTGCTGTTCGGCATGCGCGACCGGGTCAAGGATCTGGAGCCGCTGCTGCGTCGTGCGCCGGAATGGAGCGAAGCGCAATTGCGCGAGTTGCTCGCGGCCTATCTCGATCAGCCAGTCGACAGTTCGCTGGTCGACAGCTGGGTGACGCGTCTGACCGCACGGCGCAGTCGCAAGGAGACCCGTTGATGCGCTTGTCCGAACTGAAAAACGCCGGACGTGCGCCGAGTCTGCCGGTGACGATCAGCCTCGCTGATGCGGCCGGTCCTGCGGATCTGCAACTGCTGAATCTGCTGCGGGTGTTGCCCGGGCAGCGCTATGTCGGTGCCGGGGTCTGGCGCGGGCGGCCGGTGCTGGCCAAATTACTGGTGGGCAGCAAGGCTGCGCGGCATTTTCAGCGCGAACTGGCGGGCGTCAAGTTGCTCGCCGAACAAGGTCTGACCACGCCGCTGTTGTTGGCTGATGGCCTGAAGGATGGCGAGGGCGGCTGGCTGCTGTTCGAGTTCCTCGAAGGTGCTGAAAGCCTCGGTGATGCCTGGCAGAAAGTCGAATCACTGCCGGTGCTGGCGGACGAGCAATCGGCGGTACTCGCCGAGGCGCTGGGCGCGATCGGCCAACTGCATGGCAAAGGACTGTGGCAGGAAGATCTGCACCTCGACAACCTGCTGCGCCAGGGCGGTCAGTTGTACCTGATCGATGGCGCCGGGATCTGCGCCGAGACCGCTGGCCAGCCGCTGTCGCGGCAGAAAGTGCTGGAAAACCTCGGGGTGTTTTTCGCCCAGTTGCCCAAGTCGCTGGAGCCGTTCACCGAAGAATTGCTGGTGTATTACCTGCTGAGCAACAGCGAACACGCGTTGCCGCTGGAAGCCTTGCAGAAGCAAATCGCCAAGGTCCGCGCCTGGCGCCTGAAGGATTATCTGATCAAGGTGGGCCGCGAGTGCACGTTGTTCAGTGTGCAACGCGGTGCGTTCGGTCTGCGGGCGATCCGTCGCGAGGAAGAAGCGGCGATGCTGCCGGTGCTGGATCAGGCCGATGCATTGCTCGATCAGGGCCATCTGTACAAGACCGGCGGCGCGGCGAGCGTCGGCAAGGTCGAAGTGGCCGGGCGTACGCTGGTGATCAAGCGCTACAACATCAAAGGCTTCGCGCACTGGCTCAAGCGTTTCTGGCGTCCGAGCCGCGCGTGGCACTCGTGGCGTGAAGGCAATCGCCTGGCGTTCCTCGGCATCGCCACGCCGAAACCGCTGGCGGTGCTGGAAAAGCGTTTTTTATGGTTGCGCAGCCGTGCTTATCTGGTGACCGAGTTCCTGCCGGGGCCGGACATCATCGAGCGCTTTGCGCCGTATGTGGAAAGCGGTGCGGCGCCGGAATCCGAGTTGCAGGCGCTGGATCAACTGTTCGCACGGTTGATTGCCGAGCGCATCAGCCATGGCGACTTCAAGGGGCATAACCTGTTCTGGCAGGAAGATCGCTGGGCACTGATCGATCTGGATTCGATGTGTCAGCACAGCTCAGTCGGAAGTTTCGCAGCGGCCTATGCGCGGGATCGGGCACGGTTCATGCGCAACTGGCCCGAGAGCAGCGCGCTGTATCAGGTGATCGATCAGCGATTGCCCAAGGACATCTCCAGCGCGGCCTGAACCGCCTTCGCCAGCAGGCTGGCTCCCACATGGGAAAGCATTCCCCTGTAGGAGCGAGCCTGCTCGCAACAGGGCTTTAAAGCCCCAAAAAACTCCCGTTGAGCAATAGCGGACAAACTGCACTGACTTGTCCTACAGCTTCTCCAGAAGCCATGAACTGTGCCCGCTCCAGCCCCGATGCTAGCTTGCCCTGACCACTTCGGAGGGCAAGACTTGACCATCAAAAACGCTTTAACACTCAGCACCTGCGCATGGCTTTTATCCGGCTGCGGCACCGCCGCCTCGGTCCTGCAAATGGACGCTGACGTCGCCCGCGACATGCGCAAACAGAAAACCTACTGCCAATCGATTCCACGGATCTACAGCGGTCTGGCGTTCGACTTCTGTGTGCTCCACGCGCCCCCTGACCCCTCCGGCGTCCTGGTGCCATTCGTGTTGCTGGACCTGCCATTGTCCGGGGTGCTGGATACGGTGGTGTTGCCGTATAAGATTTATCAACAGGTCGTGGATGGCAATATCGGCATCTATTGGCGAACAGATCGCGGGTAACTTTTTTGCAATTTTCTCTGTTTGAAAACCAGAGCGAGTCGCAAGCGATTGTTGAAGCGGCAGCGCTCTTGTATCCGTCCGGGAGATACAGCGACTACATCGTCTATGTTGATGAAAGCGGTGATCAAGGGATGCAGAAGCTGGATCCCTATTACCCTATATTCGTGCTTGCTTTTTGCGTCTTTCAAAAAAGGCATTACTGCGAAAAGGTCATTCCGGCTGTCCAGAAATTCAAGTTCAACCATATGGGGCACGATCTGATCGTGCTGCATGAGCTGGAGATTCGAAAAGAAAAAGGAGCGTTCTCCAGCCTGTTCACTTCGAGAGTGCACAAGCATGCCTTTCTCGACGAATTGACCTGCATTATCGAGGCCATCAATTTTGTCCTGATCAGTTGCGTTATCGACAAGGCCTTGCTGCGCGAAAAGCAGGCATCTGCGGACAACCCCTACCACTTGGCTCTCGGCTTCTGTCTGGAAACGCTGCATGAGTTTTTGCAGGAAAAGCATCAACATAAAGTGTTAACGCATGTGATTTTCGAGCGGCGAGGCAAGCGGGAGGATAACGAGCTTGAGCTGGAGTTTCGCAGGGTTTGTGGCGGGTCTAACCGATTGGGGGTTCAACTGCCGTTTGACATCGTCTTCGCCACAAAACAAGTCAATTCCACCGGATTGCAGCTGGCTGATCTTGTTGCAAGGCCGATCGGCATGAGTGTTTTGAGGGCGGGTCAGGAAAATCGCGCGTTTGATGTGCTCAGGCGCAAGTTCTATTGCAGCGGTGGGCGGAATAAAGTTGGGAAAGGTTTCGAGAATTGGGGGTTGAAGGTTTTCCCTCCCCCAGAAAGCGAAAAGCCCCGGTGATCTCACCGAGGCATTAGCGCCGACCGGGATCCCCCAGCCCATTTGCACGGAAGTCTATGTTGAGAGGCTCGGGAGTGTCAACGCAAAGGCCGGCCAGTTCCGCTAGAGGCTTGTCGGCGCTTTTACGCTATAATCCCGCCCTTTAGCTGTCTCTCGCCCGGTGCGAGGGCACATCAATTTTCGAGGCGCATCGCGCCTGAATGCAGACTAAAGAGGCTAGACCCTGTGGCATTGACGATTCTTGGCCTGTCCGGCGCCCTTAGCCATGACCCTTCAGCCGCCTTGTACATCGACGGCAAGCTGGTGGCGGCGGCTGAAGAAGAGCGCTTCGTCCGCGATAAGCATGCAAAGAACCGCATGCCCTACGAATCGGCGAAGTTCTGCCTGGAACAGGCCGGTATCAAGCCGTCCGACGTTGACGTGGTGGCGATTCCGTTCGCCCCGATCAGCCTGTTCGGCAAGGCCCGCTGGCACTATGCCAAGCGTTACTGGTACGCACCGGATCGCGCCCTCGATGCGATCCTGATGGGCAACCGTCGCTACAAGCGCTATCGCAACAAGATCGTCTGGTGCCTGGAGCAGCTGGGTTTTGATCCGAAGAAGATCAAGATCGAGCCGGTCGAGCACCACCTCGCTCACGCCTCCAGCGCCTACCACTGCTCGGGTTTCAAAGAGAAAACCGCGATCCTCGGCATCGACGGCAAGGGCGAGTACGCCACGACTTTCTTCGGTTATGGCGAAAACGGCAAGATCCACAAGATCAAGGAATTCTTCGATCCGGACTCCCTCGGCGGCCTGTACGGCGCGATCACCGAGTTCCTCGGTTTCGAGATGCTCGACGGCGAGTTCAAGGTCATGGGCATGGCGCCGTACGGCGACGCCAGCAAATACGATTTCTCGCGTCTGGCCTCGTTCGAGAACGGCGAGCTGGTGATCAACACCGACTACGCCAACGTGATCGGCCTGCGTCGCTACAAAGAGAAGGGCAAAGGCTTCTACTTCTCGCCGAAGCTGATCGAGTGGCTGGGTCCGAAGCGTGAAGGTGATATTGCCGACGAACCGTACATCCACTACGCCGCGAGCATGCAAGCGCTGTTCGAGAAACTGGCGTTGCAGATGATCGACTACTACCTGGGCGACGTGCTCAAGGAAACCGGCAAGCTGGCCTTCGCCGGTGGCTGTGCGTTGAACGTCAAGCTGAACCAGAAAATCATCGCCCGCGATGACATCAAGGAACTGTTCGTGCAACCGGCGTCCGGCGATGCCGGTACCGCGGTCGGCGCAGCAGCCTATGTGTCCCACGCCCGTGGCGTGCCGGTCGAGAAGATGGAACACGTCTACCTCGGCCCGTCGTACAGCAACGAAGACGTGATCGCCGCGTGCGCCCGTCACGAGAACAAGCCGACCTGGCGCAAGCTCGACAACATGCCGGAGCAGATCGCCAAGATCATGGTCGATGGCAACCCGGTGGCCTGGTTCCAGGGCCGCATGGAATTCGGTCCGCGTGCGCTCGGTGGTCGTTCGATCATCGGTTGCCCGAGCGTGGCCGGTGTGGCTGACCGGATCAACCACCAGATCAAGTTCCGCGAGCGCTGGAGGCCTTTCTGCCCGTCGATGCTCGACACCGTTGCACCGCAGATGATCAAGATCGATCACCCGGCGCCGTTCATGACCTTCACTTTCGAAGTGGCGGAAGAGTGGAAGACCCGCGTGCCGGAAGTCGTCCACGAAGACGGCACTTCCCGTGCCCAGGTCCTCAAGCGCGAATACAACCCGCGCTACTACGACATGATGAAGGCGCTGGAAAACCTCACCGGCAACGGCGTGTCGCTGAACACCTCGCTGAACCGTCGTGGTGAGCCGATGATCTGCTCGCCGACCGACGCCCTGAACATGTTCTTCGGCTCCGATCTGCAGTACCTGATCATGGAAGACATTCTGGTGGTCAAAGAGGGCGCAAACGCTTATGACTCGCTCGGCTGAACGCCATGTGCTGCAGTTCTGTCACGGCTATGACGGGCCGTTCCTCGACTGCGCACGGCAGTACGCCAGCCTGTTCGCGGGCACCGGTTATCGGGTGACCACGGTCTTTCTGACCGGGGCCGCCGATAGCGAGGTGGCCGCAGCGTGTGCTTCCGATGAAGTGTTGTTCATGGAATACAGCTCCAAGGCCATTCGTGGCCTGAAGCTGGGCGCCATCGGCGATCTGCGCAAGATCGCCGCTTCACGCAATTTCAGTTTCTGCATCGCCCATCGCTTCAAGCCGATCTACATCGCCTTGCTCGGCACGTCGCTGCCGGTGATTGGCGTGCACCACGCGTTTGACGATTACAAACGCGGCACGCGCAAGCTGTTCGCGCACATTTTCCGCAAGCGTTTGAGTCTGCTCGGCGTCTCCGATGCCGTGCGCGACGACATGCGGCGCTGCCTGCCGAAATGGCCGTCCACTCGCATCCAGACCTTGTACAACCGCATCGATGTGCCGGCCTTGCAGGCCAGTCAGGTGTCGGCCCGCGAGGCCCGCGAGACCCTGGGTCTGGCGGCGGATGCGTTCATTGTCGGCAACGTCGGACGGCTGCACCCGGACAAGGATCAGGCCACCTTGCTGCACGGTTTTGCCGCGGCGTTACCCGGTCTGCCGGGCAACAGTCAGCTGGTGATTCTCGGCAAGGGCCGTCTGGAACAGGATCTCAAGGAGCTGGCCCGGGAGCTGGGCATCGGCGATCGTGTGCTGTTTCTCGGCCAGGTGCCGGACGCGCGCAATTACTTCCGCGCCTTCGATGTGTTTGCCCTGAGCTCCGATCACGAACCGTTCGGCATGGTGCTGCTCGAAGCCATGGCCGCTGGCGTGCCGTTGCTCGCCACGGCCTGTGGCGGGGCCAAGGAAGTGGTCGAAGGTGTGGGGATTCTGTTCCCGCTGGGCGATGCCGAACACCTTGCACAAGGCCTGCAACATTTGGCCGGTATGGATGATCAGCAACGCCGGCAGTGCGCCGAGCTGATGCTCGATCGCCTGCGTGAGCGTTTCTCCGACCGTGCGGTGCGCGACACCTTCTGGCGTCTGCCGCAAGTTACCGATCTGGCACCGAGGGGCTGATGCTCAACCGATTTCAAGGCTGGCGCGAACGTGGCTGGTCGCCCGTTGACGCCTCCACCTATGCCACCGTCTGGCAGCGATTTGGCGGCAGCGTCGCGACGCATCCTTTGGTAGTCGAGCGTCTGGCTGATCTGGCCGGCATCCCGGTGCGCTATCTGGCCTGGGAGCAGGACGGTGAAGTCAAAGCGGCAATCCCGACCTGGGGCCGCGACCTGGCCCTGTCCAAGGACGTGCTTAAGCGCAACGGCAAGAAAGGTCTGTTCGACCTCGGCAATGCCGAGCTGATCCTGCCGGCCGCGGTCGATGCCCAGGCACCCCTGCGCCATCGCGCACGCTATCTGTCGGCGCTCAACGAAAACCGCTTCAGCGGCCTCAAGTTGCAGACCGAACAATTGGCCATGGCCCGCACCCCCGAAGAACTGTCGAAGAAGTTCCGCTACAACCAGCGCCGCGAACTGCGCCTGCTGGAGGAGGCGGGTGGCGTGGTGCGTCCGGTTGCCGAGTTCTCCAGTGCCGAACTGGCGGCGATCTACTGTGATCTGTTCCAGCGCCGCTGGGGCTTCCCGGCCACCGGCGCGGCGCGCATGGCCGAAGTCATCGAGCTGCTGCGCGAACTGCTGATTGGCTCGGTGATTTTTCTCAACGATGCGCCGATCGCCATTCAACTGGTGTACCGCGTCGAAGCGCCGGAGTGGATCAGCGTCGAGTACATCAACGGCGGCGTCGATCCCGAAACCCGCGAATTCAGCCCCGGCAGCGTGTTGAGCTTCCTCAATACGCAAAGCGCCTGGGAACACGCGCGCGCCCTGAACAAGCCGCTGCGGTTTTCCTTCGGTCGCGCCGACCGTGAATACAAGGATCGCTGGTGCAATCCTGTGCCGGTGTTCACCGTATGAGTCAGCCCATGAGCCGCAAACAGCAACTGCTCAAGCGTCATCGTCGCAATAAACGCATTACCTTGCTGATCGCCCTGATCGTGTTGATCGCGCTCGGTGTGCTGGTCGCGTGGTGGTTGCCGCTGGTGCTCGCGGTGGTTGGCTGGGTCGCCCATGAAGCGTGGTTTGCCGATCACCTGTTCTATTCGCCGAAAGACGATTACCAGTACAGCTTTCCGCCGTTTACACCGCAGCCGAAGGTGCATTTGAGCGGCGAGCAATTGCGTCTGGATGAAGGCGTGATGCTGGTCGACGAAGCGACGTTGATCCTCGCGGTAAAGGTTAAAAGCACCTGGCTGGGACGGTTCTTTGATCCGCGCGTCGAACTGCTCGGCGGGACGCATCCGGATTCGCAAACCTTCGAGCGCGGGGTCAATGGCCTGCGTTATCTGAATCTGAGCGGTCAGGCGCAAGCTCTGGCGCAAGGCCAGTTGCGCTTGCGCGGGCGCTTCTGCCGGGTCTCCGGCGAGCCGGTGCTGTGGGCACTGGAGCAACCGGACTATCGCCGTCAGCGGGTGATGGTGATCGCCCCGCACGCCGACGATGCCGAGCTGGCCGCCTATGGCTTGTACAGCCAGGCCGACGAAGCCTGGATCGTCACCCTGACCGCTGGCGAGATCGAAGCCGAACATTATCAGCAGATGGGCATGAGCAAGGTCGAGGCCGCGCGGCTCAAGGGCCGTCTGCGTGCCTGGGACAGCCTCGCCGTGCCGCGTTGGGCCGGTGTGCCGCAGGAACACTGCGTGCAACTCGGTTACTTTTGCCTGCAACTGGCGGCGATGCAGGCTGCGCCGAATCAGGCGGTGGGCTCGCGCGAAGCCGACCTGAACGACACGCGCCTGTTTCGTCAGTTGAATCCGTTCACTCTGCCGGGCGATGCCGACGGCGCGCCGACTTGGAACAACCTGCTGGCCGACTTGCGTGAAGTGCTGTTGCGCGCGCGTCCTGACGTGATCGTGCTGCCGCATCCGACCCTCGATCCGCACCCTGACCATATCTGCGCCCAGCAAGCGGTTTTGCAGGCGCTCCAAGGCCTCGACTGGCAGCCGACGCTGCTCGGTTACGCCAACCACTTGCACGACAACGACCGCTGGCCGATGGGCAACACCGGGCAGGGCATTGCCTTGCCGCCGTCCTTCGATTCGGCGGTGCCGATGCAGCCGCTGTGCCTGCCGCTGTCCATCGAGTTGCAACGGGACAAGGCCATGGCGCTGGGCATGATGCATGACCTGCAGCCGCCGGCACCGTTCAAGCGTCGCCTGCGCCGGGTTATCCAGCGTGTGCTCGCCGGGCGGGCTGGGTCGGTGTACGGCGAAAACGAATTTTTTCGAAAAGCAGTCAGGCGCCAGGAGTTGTTCTGGCTACTGAAGCACGGTGAGACAGGCGTCCAGCGGGGAGAGTCATGAGTCAACGGTTCAAGGTGTTGCAGGTGCAACCCGACTACAACGTCAAAGCCCATGACTTTGCCGACCTCGCCGAGCAGATCGTCAAGGCGCTGCCGAGCGATCGCTATGAGATCACCGCGGCTTTCCTGCGCGGCAAACCGGGGCCGGGCGAGCCGGTAAGCCGGGCCGACCATTCGGTGTACTTCGAGTTTTCCGACAAGTCGCTCAAGGGCATGCGCCTGCGGGCGATGTGGCAGTTGTACAAGTTCTGCCGCCGGGAAAAGTTCGACGTGGTGATCTGCAACCGCTTCAAACCGGTGAACATGATGCTGGCGCTCAACCGCTGGTTGAAGGTGCCGCTGTGCATTGGTATCTCCCACGGTTTCGGCGAGTACGATCGCTTTTACCGGCGTCGTCAGACCCAGCGTCTGATTGATCGGCACTGGCGCTTCGTCGGTGTGTCGCCAGCGGTCAAACAGTACCTGCTCGATTGCGATTGCGGCTTCACCGACCAGAACACCTACGCCATCACCAATGCCATCGACATCGAGCAGGCCGAGGGCTTGCAGCACAGCCGCGAAAAAGCTCGCGAGTTGTTGGGCCTCGATCCGAATGTGCGTTTGATCGGCGCACTGGGGCGGCTGGTGTCGGTCAAGGGCCACACCTATCTGCTGCAAGCCTTTGCCGCATTGAAGGACAAATACCCGAACACCCAGTTGGCGATCATCGGTGCCGGGCGCCTGCAGGCACCGCTGGCGGCCGAGATCGAGCAACTGGGCCTGAGCGGTCGCGCGCACCTGCTGGGCTTCAAGGAAAACGCTCTGCAATACGTGCGTGCGTTCGACATCTGGACCATGCCGTCGCTGGCCGAAGGCCTGGGCCTGGCCTTGCTCGAAGGCATGAGCGGCCATTTGCCGGTGATCGCTTCGAACGTGCCGGCAATGTTGCCGCTGATCGAAGGTGCCGGTGGTCTGGCGATCACGCCCAAGGACGTGCCGAGTCTGGTCGCCGCGCTGGATAACTATCTGGCGCTGTCGGACGACGAGCTCAAGGCCAAGGGCGAACAGGCCTACCGTTATCTGCAGGAACAACACGACATCGAGGTGTTCCGTCAGGAATATCTGGACCTGATCGATTCCGGCCTGGAGCAGGCCCGCAAGGAGCAGCCGTGAGCGAAGAACAAGTCATGAGCGAAGCCAACGCCCTCGTCACCGTGATCATCGCCTCGTACAACCACGGCCCGTACATTGAGGAAAGCATCCTCAGTGTCCTCAACCAGAGCTACAAGAACATCGAGTTGCTGGTGGTCGATGACGGTTCGAAGGACGACAGCGTCGAGCGCATCAGCGCGTTGCAGGCGCAGTACGGCTTCGATTTCCGTGTGCAGCAGAATCAGGGCCTGACCAATACCCTCAACGGCGCTATCGCCCGTTCGAAGGGCAGCCTGATTGTGCCGTTCGGCTCCGACGACATCATGTACCCCGAACGTATTGCCACCCAGGTGGCGTACATGGACGGCAAGCCTGAAGTCGGGATCTGTGCCGGCAATATCGAGCTGATGCACGCCGACGGCAGCCTGTATCCAGAGAAACGTCAGCGCCGCGACGTGCCGTTTCGTCGCCTCGATTTCGACGACATGTTTCTTGAACGCAAGCCGTATCCACCGGCACCGACGTTGATGATCCGTCGTGAGGCGCTGGAAAAGGTGGGAGGGTTCGATCCGACGATTCGTCTTGAAGACCTGTACATTGAGCTCAAGGTGACCCGGGCTGGCTACTTCATCGACGGTTTGAACGTGGTGATGGCGCGCTACCGCAAGCACGCCACCAACTCGTACAAGAATCATCGCTTCATGATCGAGAACATCCTGCGCACCTATGCGCTGTTCAGCGATCATCCGCTGTACGATGAAGTGCGCTTCAAGGCGCTGAACTCGATGTTCCTCAAGACCGCCAACCGCAATCGCAAGCTGGCAAGGGAGTTGCTGGCGCAGATCCCGTTCAAGGCCTGGAACAAGAAGACCTGGCGCGGACTGGGGCGTTTACTCTTTTCCCCGCTGGAAAAGGACTGAGGCAGCGGTCGCTCGCGCTCAGCGGGCGACCTTCTCCGGCAAGCGCTTTTCGCCCTTCTGACGCTGGCGCAGCCAATGCACAACCTTCTTGCCGGCAGCCATGCCCGGCTGCTCGATATAGAGGAACGTCGCGCTGCTGATCAGAATCAGCAAGCAGGTGCAGACGGCCACCAGGGGCAGGTACACCGCCGTTTCCCGCGCATCGATATTCAGCAATAGCGGCAGCCGTTGCACCATCAGCCATAGAACGAACCCGTGCAGCAGATAGGTGCTGTAGCTGATTTCGCCGAGCCAGCGAATGCTGCGTGGTTTCAGCGCGCCGAACAGATTATTGCCGGACGCCACGATCACGAAAAACAGTCCCAGCAGAAACAGCGGTGCAGTCTTGAATGCACGACTGAACGCGGTGAACGCAATCACCAGCGCGAGCACGGCGATGATGCTTGCCAGTCGTGACTGGCTCCATGCCACGAGCGCCGGTCGGCGAATCCAGTAGGCGGCGGCGATGCCACCGAGGAAGCTCGCCAGAAAGTGTTTCTTCAGCGAATGTTCCCAGCCGATGACCTGGTACAGCGTGTAGATGCCGATCAGGCACAGCACCACCTGCAACCAGCTGCCGCGGTAGATGAACACCAGCCCGGCCAATGGCAGCGCCATGTAGAAAAACACCTCATAGGCCAGCGTCCAGGTGACGTTGGATATCAGCATGCCGGAGTGGCGGTACTGGTTGATGTCCGGGCGGTCGAACGTCAGCCAGGCGAGGATCTGCTTGAACAGCTCCAGGCCAGGCTCCTTCATTTGCCAGTCCTGCAAGTGGAAGATCGAGACGAACACCAGCAGCATCAGCGGCAGATAAAGCGGATACAGGCGAAATACCCGTGACACGCCGAAGGCCAGCCAGTCATGGTTGCGTCCCTGCGCGAGCAGGCGGCTCCAGAACAGAAAACCGGTGATCATGAAGAACAGCGCGACGCTGCCTTGACCCAGCATCGAATAGAAGTTGCTCGGCGGAAAGTCGATCACCCCGGTGCGCAAGAAGATCCAGGTAATGACCGAGTGGTGCACGAACACACCAAACGCCAGATAGCCACGCAGGCCGTCGATGCTGGGATATCGACTTTCGCCGGAATGCTGCAGGTGCCGAGCGATTTTCGGCACCGCACGCAACAGCAGGGCGGAAGTGACGATGGCCAGCAGATAGGCTGCCAGCGCGATAAGCGGATTGGTTTCGATCATCAATGAACCCGAGCCGGGGTGTTGCCGGCCAGCACTTGCCTGTGCAGATTTTCAACCGCGGATTTAGACGCCGTCATGGCGTACCCCTGGAGCAACGCATCGAGGTGATCCTCGAACAGCCAGCGTTTGTCGACAGTGTAACGTTGCATATGACGCAAATTGCGTTGGCGCAGGGAAAGACTGAGCGGGGTAGGGTAGATGCGCAGGTCGGCCAGATCGATCAAGCCGAACTCGCCGTCTTCCAGTACCAGTACGTTGCCCAGGTGCAGCGAGCGGAAATAAACGCCTTTCTCGTGCAGTTGCGCCATGAATTTGCCAAAGCGCTCCACCAGCGCCTGGCGCACCGCAGGAGCGGTAATGCTCTGCAGCACCTGACGCAGCGTGTGCCCCGGCAACGGCGCGTAATGCACAGCGCTGCTGCCATCGTCGAGACGGTACAGATTCAATATTTGCGGGGTCGGGATGCCCATCTTACGCAGTTGTTCGCTGTTGACCGCGAAACGTTCGGAGTAGGGATTGAAGCTGCCGGAGGTGTACCAGCGGCGACGGCGGAACAGCTTGAGGAAACTGCCGTCGGTCAGGCGCAGGACTTTCGGGCCGAGGCCATCTTCTTCAATGATCTGGGCCGTGCTGCTCATGTGCTCCAGGTCAGCGGTCGCAAGCTTTTGCACCGGCTGGGTCAACAGGCGCCGCGCGCGTTGATTGATGCTCAGTGCCGCGATCAGTGCCAGCGGAATCCACAACAGGAACCAGTGCTCCTTGGGCCGCGAAATGATCCCGCCGCCTTCGGTCAGCCCGGCGCCGATACCGAATACCAGCCAGGTCGAGGCTATGATCAGCAGTGGCTGCACACGCTGGCGCCAACTGCTCAGCAGGCCCCACAGCAGGAAGAACAGCCAGGGCAGCAAGCCGATGATGCCGACGTAATACAGCACACCCAGGATAAAGCTGTGCGGCTCCTGAAAGCTGATGCCGTTACCGGGGTCTACGGCAAGGCTGGCGCTGTAGCCATGACCGATCCATGGATGATCGGCAATCATGTGCAGTACCTTCTGCCAGATTTCCAGACGATAGGAGTCGCCACGTTCGGTGATCATCTGCGAAAACTGCGTAATGACTGCTACGCCGCTCAGGACCAGCGCGATCAGTAACCCCACCGAGCGCTTGTTCCAGCAGATGAAACACAGCCACAGCGCCGCCATGGTCAGTGCCACCAACGGCGTCCGGGAACCGGTGCCGATCACGGCCATGAACATGATTGCCATCGCCGGCAAGCTGAGCCACATCATCTGGCGACGTTTGCAGGTCATGGTCACGCTCAGCCAGTAGGCACTGAAGAAGCCGAACAGGTGCGAGCTGAGCAACGGGTTATCGAAGGCACCTCCGCCGATCAGGCGCATGCCCGGCTCATAAACCCGGGCGAACATGAACAGGAAAATGGTCGTGGCAATCAGCGCGACCAACGCGGCGCCGAACAGCAAGGGTTGCAGGATGTCGCTGCGGTAGCGCACCAGCAGGTAGCAGCCGGCAAACAGCAGCAAGGTATGCAGTGGCGGCTTGAACATTCCGCCGAGCGGCTCCCCGCCCGGCCCCCAGGCGAGGCTGAGCAACGCCCAGGCGGCGAACAGCAGGGCCGCGATGAAAATCGGCTCGCGCAGCAGCTCCTTGAGTTCGCGCGGGCGCAGGCACAGCGCGATCAGTGTCGGAATGCTGAACAGGCCATAGAACAACTTGTGATGCAGACTTCGACCCGGCAAGAAGAACAGCGCGCACAGGAGCAGGAAATAACCGGTGGGAAGAATCCACAGGCTAATGAAATCGAAAATCCGATTGGACGTACTGCTGAAGCCGCGAAGTTGCATGCTGTGAGATTCATTCCTGAGGTTGATCGACCATTCGAGTGATGGCTATTTGATGCAGAAGAGGTGCATAACAATAACAGCCTTTCGCCGATTGCCAGAACCCTGAAGAAGCTGTGCTAAAGTCAGCGTCCTTTTTATCGACTTTCGCGTGATATGACCGATTCCAGTCCCGCCGCAAGCCCATCGAGCTTGAAAATCTACTTCCGCCTGCTCGGCTATGTCCGGCCGTACATCAGTCTGTTCCTGATCAGCATCGTCGGCTTTCTGATTTTCGCCTCGACGCAACCGATGCTTGGCTACATCCTCAAGTACTTTGTCGATGGCCTGTCCAACCCTGAAGCGGTGCTGTTTCCCTCCGTGCCCTACCTGCGTGACCTGCAACTGTTGCAGGCCGTACCGCTGCTGATCATCCTGATCGCCGCGTGGCAGGGGCTGGGCTCCTATCTGGGCAACTATTTCCTGGCCAAGGTTTCCCTGGGGCTGGTGCATGACTTGCGTGTGCAGTTGTTCAACAACCTGTTGGTGCTGCCTAACCGCTATTTCGACAAGCATAACTCCGGTCATCTGATTTCGCGTATCACCTTCAACGTGACGATGGTCACGGGGGCGGCAACAGATGCGATCAAGGTCGTAATCCGTGAAGGCATGACGGTGATCTTCCTGTTTGCCTCGCTGTTGTTCATGAACTGGAAGCTGACGCTGGTGATGGTGGCGATCCTGCCGCTGATCGCCGTAATGGTGCGCACCGCCAGCAAAAAATTCCGCAAGCAGAGCAAGAAGATCCAGCTGGCGATGGGCGATGTCACGCATGTGGCCTCGGAAACCATCCAGGGTTATCGCGTGGTTCGCAGCTTCGGCGGCGAGGCCTATGAAGAAAAGCGCTTCCTCGATGCCAGCCAGGGCAACACCGACAAGCAACTGCGCATGACTCGCACGGGTGCGATCTACACGCCGATGCTGCAACTGGTGATCTACACCGCCATGGCCGTGCTGATGTTCCTGGTGCTGTACCTGCGCGGTGACGCCTCGGCCGGTGACATGGTCGCCTACATCACGCTGGCGGGCCTGCTGCCCAAGCCGATCCGTCAATTGTCCGAAGTCAGCTCGACCATTCAGAAAGGCGTGGCCGGTGCCGAGAGCATTTTCGAGCAACTGGATGTCGAGCCGGAAGTCGATACCGGCACCGTCGAGCGCGATGCGGTGAGTGGCCGTCTGGACGTGCGCAACCTCAGCTTCACCTACCCTGGCACCGAACGCCAGGTGCTGGACGACATCAGCTTCTCGGTCCAGCCGGGGCAGATGGTCGCACTGGTCGGGCGTTCGGGCAGCGGCAAGTCGACGCTGGCCAACCTGATTCCGCGTTTCTATCACCACGACAAGGGCGAAATCCTCATCGACGATGTGGAAGTCGAACAGTACAAACTGCTCAACCTGCGTCGTCACATCGCTCAGGTGACTCAGCACGTCACTTTGTTCAGCGACACCGTGGCCAACAACATCGCTTATGGCGATCTGGCCGGTGCGCCGCGTGAAGACATTGAAAAAGCCGCGCGTGATGCCTACGCGATGGACTTCATTTCGCAGTTGCCGCAAGGCCTGGACACTCAGGTCGGCGAGAACGGCGTCTTGCTTTCCGGTGGCCAGCGCCAGCGTCTGGCGATTGCCCGTGCGTTGCTGAAGAATGCACCGCTGCTGATTCTCGACGAGGCCACCTCGGCACTCGACACTGAGTCCGAACGGCACATTCAGGCGGCACTGGATCAGGTGATGAAGGGGCGTACCACGCTGGTAATCGCTCACCGTCTGTCGACCATCGAGAAGGCCGACCTGATTCTGGTCATGGATCAGGGGCGCATCGTCGAGCGCGGCACCCACGACCAGTTGTTGGCGCAAAATGGTTACTACGCGCGCCTCAACGCCATGGGCCTCGATGCCCCGGCCGAAGATATCGCCTGATTCCAGGCCCTGTCCTGTGGGAGCGAGCCTGCTCGCTCCCACCGTCGTTTGTATCCAGACCTTTACCCTTCTTGACCAAACCGGAATAAATCCGGGCACCGCGCTTGTTAAGGTTCCTCAACGAACTCTGACTTCCATCGAGGGGGCCATCCCCGTCGCGCGGGTGCTTTCATGCTGCAACGCTATCTCTGGAAACTGCTGCCCAAGCCACAGCGGGCTTTTCTGCTCGGGCGCCTGTCGGTGGTCGATCGGCAGGTGGTGAACAAGTCGATGTCGGCCAACCTGACGTTTCCTCAGGCCTTCCAGCAGCGCTCCTGCCTGTTTATCCATGTTCCGAAATGCGCCGGCAGCAGCGTTTGCACGGCGCTGTTCGACGGCTGGCGACCCGGGCACTTGCCGCTGTATTGGTATGAAGAGCAGTTTCCCGAGCAGTTCGCCAACGCCTTCAAGTTCGCTTTTGTTCGCGACCCGCTGGAACGTGCCTATTCGGCCTACGCCTTTTTGCGTGGCAACGAGTTGAGCGCGCGTGACCATATGGCGCAACGGCTGGTGCGGCAGTACCGGGATTTCGACGCTTTTGTCGCGCGCTGGCTGCATCCGGAAACGATTGCCCGGCAATTGCACTTTGCCGCGCAGACCGACTTTCTGACGGACTCGCTGGGGCATCTGGCGCTGGACTTCATCGGTTATCAGGAACACCTGACGCGGGATTTTAGTCTGGTTTGCGAACAGTTGGGGCTGACTGGCGAGTTGCCTCACGTCAACGGCTCGCGGGAACGGCAATCGATGCCGGCGCGGGAGTTCTGTTCGGTGCGCACCCGGCGTCTGGTACGTCGGGTTTATCAGCGTGATTACGAGTTGCTCGGGTATGAATGAGTCCCTGTCACTTCCGCTACAGAAGCTCGCCATTCGGCCTTACGGTCTGGCGCTCTCGCACCTGGCCCGGGCAGCGCTCAAGGCACAACACCCACGCTGCCTGTGGTTGACCGGATTTTCCGGCGCCGGCAAGTCAACCCTGGCCAATGCCCTCGAACTGCACCTGCATGCGTCGGGTTTGCACACGTTTTTGCTCGATGGCGACAATGTGCGCAATGGCCTGTGCCGCGACCTGGGCATGAGCGATCTCTGCCGCCGGGAAAACATCCGGCGTATGGCCGAGGTGGCGCGGTTGATGGTCGACGCCGGGCTGATTGTGATCGTTGCGGCCATTTCGCCGTTCCGCGCCGAACGCGACGCCGCGCGCAGGCTGTTTGCCCAGGATGAGTTCATTGAAGTCCACGTCAGCACTTCGCTCGAAGTCTGCGCCCGTCGCGATCCGAAAGGTTTGTATCAGGCCGTACGGGAAGGGCGGATCACGCACTTTACGGGCGTGGACAGTCCTTACGAAGCGCCATTGGCAGCCGAGTGGCAAATCGACACCGAGGCGCTGGAATTGTCCGAAGCCTGTGGACAACTGGCGGCACTGGTGCTCAAAAAATAAGCAAAGTAACGGACTGTTTCATCCTGTTGCAGGCTGCA
Organism: Pseudomonas sp. YL2; assembly: GCF_023063025.1. Taxonomy (NCBI): domain Bacteria; kingdom Pseudomonadati; phylum Pseudomonadota; class Gammaproteobacteria; order Pseudomonadales; family Pseudomonadaceae; genus Pseudomonas; species Pseudomonas sp. YL2. Next base: position 35,418 of record NZ_JAJSLU010000029.1, read on the forward strand.
CGCAAGCCTGCGCCAACCCTGTGTTAATATCGCGCCCCTGTTCATTTTGTATGTGGGTTGCTCCATGAAGTTGTCCATGCCGCGATTCGATCAAGCCCCAGTCTTGGTGGTCGGCGATGTCATGCTCGACCGTTACTGGCATGGTGGAACCTCACGGATTTCCCCTGAGGCACCGGTACCGGTCGTAAAAGTCGAGCAAATCGAAGACCGCCCGGGCGGTGCTGCCAACGTTGCCTTGAACATTGCCGCGCTGGGTGCGCCGGCGTCGCTGGTCGGTGTGACCGGCGACGACGAAGCCGCCGACAGCCTGAGCAACAGTCTCAAGGGTGCGGGCGTACGCGCGCTGTTCCAGCGCATCGCGCACCAGCCGACCATCGTCAAACTGCGGGTCATGAGCCGGCACCAGCAGTTGCTGCGTATCGACTTCGAAGAACCGTTTGCCACCGATGCGCTGGCCCTGGCCTCGCAGGTCGATGATCTGCTCGAAGGCATCAAGGTGCTGGTGCTGTCGGACTACGGCAAAGGCGCGCTGAAGAACCATCAGGCCTTGATTCAGGCGGCCCGGGCCAAAGGCATTCCGGTGCTGGCCGATCCCAAGGGCAAGGATTTTTCGATCTACCGTGGTGCGAGCCTGATCACGCCGAACCTCAGCGAATTCGAAGCCATCGTTGGCGGGTGCGCCGATGAGCACGAGCTGGTGAGCAAGGGCGCGGCCCTGATGCACGATCTCGAACTCGGCGCGCTGCTGGTCACCCGTGGTGAACACGGCATGACCTTGCTGCGCCCGGAGCATCCGGCGCTGCACTTGCCGGCCCGTGCCCGTGAAGTGTTCGATGTGACCGGTGCCGGCGACACGGTGATTTCCACCCTGGCGGCGGCGATCGCTGCCGGTGAAGAGCTGCCGCACGCGGTGGCGCTGGCCAATCTGGCGGCGGGCATCGTGGTCGGCAAACTCGGTACTGCGGCGATCAGCGCCCCGGAACTGCGCCGCGCGATTCAGCGTGAAGAAGGTTCGGAGCGTGGGGTGCTAGGTCTGGAACAGCTGGTGCTGGCAGTGGCCGATGCCCGAGCGCACAACGAGCGCATCGTCTTCACCAACGGCTGCTTCGACATTCTGCATGCCGGTCATGTGACCTACCTCGAGCAAGCGCGCGCCCAGGGCGACCGGCTGATCGTGGCAATCAACGATGACGCCTCGGTCAGCCGCCTGAAAGGGCCGGGTCGTCCGATCAACAGTGTCGACCGACGCATGGCGGTACTCGCCGGCCTCGGCGCGGTGGACTGGGTGATCAGCTTCCCCGAAGGCACCCCGGAAAACCTGCTGCGCGAGGTCAAGCCGGATGTGCTGGTCAAGGGCGGTGATTACGGTATCGACCAGGTTGTTGGTGCCGATATCGTCAAGGCTTACGGCGGCACGGTGAAAGTGCTGGGTCTGGTGGAAAACAGCTCGACGACGGCGATCGTGGAGAAAATCCGCGGTAACTGATTCAAGCTAAAAAGATCGCCGCCTGCGACAGCGCCTACATTGGAATGCGTTTCCCTGTAGGAGCTGCCGTGTTGTGGTCGAATTTTTTTAGACCATGATGTAGGAGCGGCGATTTAAGGAAGCATCATGGGATATCGGGT
>NZ_JAJSLU010000003.1:0-9707 GCF_023063025.1 Pseudomonas sp. YL2
AACAACAACGACCGCCCGGCCCCGTTATCCAGGCGCTGCACACGCTCGGAAAAATCGCGATGCACCGTCAGCCGATTGCCATACGCATCACTGACCGCCACCAACTGCCCGGCGCGAAAGTGATAAAACCGCGCCGCATCCCCCGCCAGCGCGAGGATCAGTTCCTCCGGCTCATCGCCGAGAAAAATCGCCGCCCGCGACAGACTGTTGTGAATCTGCGACCGCTCCACACTGGGCAACGGAAACCGCGTGCGGCGATTTTCGTGATCGACCCAGATCACCGCCTCGCCATCGAACTCCAGCCGATGCGCCAGCGAATGACTCCAGCCAAACCCCAGCCCGACATCAACCTCCACCGCGCTGGTGCGGTACAACCGGGTGAACTCGAACGGCAACAAGCCATCGAGCGTGCCGTCGGTCAGGGTCAGCAGTTCTTCACCGGTGACCATCGACACCGGACAGCCGTTGGTGCAGGTCAGCGGCGCGCAATCTGCGCTGTCGCCGTTGGGGTTTTTCGCTTGATCGGGAGCGTCGTCGTGATGCTCTTTTTTCTGCAGGGCGGCATTGCGTTTCGCATCCCAGCGCAGTTGCATGCGGCCCTTTTTCACTCCGGCGGCAATGCCCCGCGCTGCGACAGTTTTGTATTGGTCAACGTAATGAATGAACGTGTTGACGATGCCGAACATCGCCTTGACCAGGCGTTTCACAACCGAGAGCAACTGGGCGGCGCGATCCGCCAGGCGTAGCGTCAGATAAGCGATCCCGGCGCCAGCCCCGACGAATGTCAACACAACGCCGATCAGCACATCGATCAGCACCTGCACGATCATCATCGACGCCGTTTCAGCGGTTTTGCCGGCGATCTGGCTGGGCGGCAGCATCTCCAGCCAGAGACTCGCCGCACGCAACAGCAAACACAGCGCCGCTTCATCACTGACCAGCAACTGCAGTTTCTGCATGACATCCGGAGCTGATTCTGCGAGATGAATCAGATCAGCCGCGCCGCTTCCCAGCCGCTCGGCAAATGCGCCTGGATCCTTGAGAATCTCCGACAGCATGCCGATGCTGTCCCATACCCCCTCGATCGCCGCCCAGCTCCCGGCGAGCATGCCGTTGCCCGCCGCCGTCGCCACCGACTGCGACCACTGCGGCTTGAACCCCTGCCACTCGCTGCGCAACCAGCCATCCAGCTCGCCGGTCAAGCCGTCGTAGGACTTGAACAGTGCCTCGATCTGCTCCGGGGTAACGTCGCTGTGCACCTGCACGCGATAAAACTTGCCTGGCGTACCGGTGAAGGTGCCCCGGCCTTGCGCATCCAGTGCCACGGGCGAGGTTTTTCCATCATCCACCGCCACCACATCCACCACGATATCGCCCAGCGGAATGTCGTACACCGACTCGAATTTGCTCTCGATCGCCAGCACCCCGCTTTTCGGGCACTGCACGACGCCGGTGGCAAACTCACTGTCGCCCGTGCTGACCGCGGTGACGCGATCACCAAAGCGGATAACCCGCTCCATGCCCATCAGCGACGGCAGGTCCGCCGCGTGGCTGACCTGGTCGGCCGCTCCGCTGAGCCAGTGTTCAAGTTGCTGGCGATAGAGGCTGAGGGTGTCGGGGAAGCTGTCGAGTTCCTGCTCGATACGGCTGACGGCTTCCATCAGCGCACGCGACGATGCGGGGTGGAATGAAAAACCGGGTCAAACATGAGCGTTCCCTCGCGCAAAAATTAGGCGCGGGGACTTTGCGGGGGATCAATCAGGAAAGAAGTCAGGCGAGTAGGTGTTTGCTGTAGGACTAATCCGCAAAAGGCTGATTACTACAAAAAACGTATAGCGATAAACGCAAACGTGGCGTGAGGTTTCCCTCACGCCACGTTTATCGAGCGATACAAAATGATTTACCGGGTTTAATCCCGAGCGCTCAACTCTTTGAGTTTGAGCTCGGCCAACGGGTGACCGGCCTTGGCTGCCAAGGTCCACCAGCGCGCCGCTTCGGCCGGATCCGGCGCTTTGCTCGGCGTACCGGCCAAGCTGATCACGCCGACCTGATAGGCCGCTTTGCCATCACCGGCAAGCGCCGCCAGACGCAACAGCCGCACACCCTCTTCGCGGGCACCCAGGCCAACCCCGCGAAACGTCAGAATGTGCCCATAAAAGCTCTGCGCGCCGACATCGCCAAGATTGGCCATGCGCGCAAACTGCCCTTCGAGCCAGCGCCAGCCTCTGGGCTGGCGAACAAACCACGACCAGTGAAACAGCCTGCGGGCCAACCAGTAACTGGCTGACGCCTTGAGTCGTAAGAACACTCAGGCCTCCGCCGATTCCGGGTACTCGTATTCGAAAACTCTGACCACTTCCGACGCATGCCAGGAAGCAGCCGCGACGCCATCGGAGGGCCCGGAAAAGCGCCCCAGACGCTCGACACACTCAAAGAAACCGGTACGTGGCAAACGGCTGGCACCCTGGCTGATCACCAGCGAACTGCGCAACGGCTGTTCAGCCTTTGCGTCGAGTGCGGCCAGATGCTCAAGTGCCGCGGTCAGCGTCTGCATCGCCGGCGTCGGCAGTTGCAAACGCTCGAGCAAGGCTCGATAGGTCAACAGATGGCGCTGCCTGCGCGCCTGATCCAGCTCCCCGAGCAATCCGTCCCAATGTTGACGACTGATGCGTACGCTCACGATTCATCCCTCCAACCCGGCACCGTCAGTTCCCAGGCCAGGCTGCGACGAATCGCGGCGTCAGGTTGACGCTCGCCGCTTTCGATCATGGCCAGATAAGACGGGCTGATGCCTACCGTGCGGGCCAGCGCCTCGATGGCGATGCCCTTCCCTTCGCGCAAACTGCGTAGTTGATCCAGACCTGGAAGAATCGGGTCTGGCGTTGCGGCGGCCGGCGCTGGCGCCTGCTGCTGCGGTGTTTCGTTGATGCCTGCTGCTTTCAGTAGAGCCTGATACTGAACCCATGGCAGAACCGCATATTCGGGTTCGCCATCGCGTGCAATTATCTGAATATCCATGACTACCCCGTAGGACAACAACACTTAGCGAGTCGGCACTTTTCCCTAGAAGTGTAATCCTAACAGCGGCCAAGGTCGCGGGGGGTATCTATCTGTCTGCAGGGGGAGTGAATCAGGGCTTTTTCGGGCCCTGAAGCTGAAGTTGCTCGGGGGTATCAGGCAGACGTTCGACCACCGCAAGTTTTTCCGGCTGCTGGCGGTTGCGCCAGAGCCGAAAAGCATTCAGCTCATCGTCGAGGGTTTTCATCAGCCAGGCCAGAACGGCGATGTCATCGAGCATACCGAACACCGGAATGAAATCCGGAATCGCATCCACCGGGCTGAGGAAGTACATCAGGCCCGCCACCACCGAGACGATGGCTTTCGGGCTGATCGCTCGGTATTCGCCACGCCAGTATGCAAGACACAGTGCCTGGAGCAAACGCAGATCTTCCTTGAGTTTGCCAAGGCGATTGCCTTGCGCCGCTCCTTTGCTCGCCACCGCGAACAACAGGGTCGGCAGACGCCCACGGGCCAGCAATCGACCGGCGAGGGGCAGAAATCGGGCGAAATTCCACGGCGCTTTCATCTATTTCTCCCGTTGAAATGTTATCCACACAAATTGTGGATAACCTTGTGAACAGAGCTGCATTTCAGCGCTGAAAGCCCCGTTTCATAAGGGCTGCGCTCAGATCGGGCGTTTTTTACTCACATAAAAAACCCCAATATTTCATTGACTTGGCGGCTCAGGGCGTCTAGCGCTGGCAGCGTCAATCTCTAGGACTGCGGTAAGCGCCATCCGTTCGCTCTGTTTACCGCCAGCATCGTCCAGATGCAACAACGCCCCGCATATGCGAGGCGTTGTCTTCGAAGCTACAGCCGATTACTTGGCGGCGGCGTCTTCTTTGGCAGGATCCTTGATGGCCAGCAGTTCCAGGTCGAAGACCAGAACCGAGTTGGCCGGGATTGCCGGGCTTGGCGATTGCGCGCCGTAAGCCAGATCGCTAGGGATGTACAGTTTGTACTTCTCGCCAACGTGCATCAGTTGCAGACCTTCAACCCAACCCGGGATCACACCGCTGACCGGCAGATCGATCGGGCTGCCACGTTCAACGGAGCTGTCGAACACGGTGCCGTTGGTCAGCTTGCCGGTGTAGTGAACAGTCACGACGTCGGTAGGCTTGGGCTGTGGGCCGTCGGCTTTCTTGACCACTTCGTACTGCAGACCGGAAGCGGTGGTGGTGACACCAGGCTTCTTGCCGTTTTCTTCGAGGAATTTCTTGCCAGCGGCTGCCGACTCTTCGCTCATCTTGGCCATACGCTCTTCAGCACGCTTTTGCAGTGCGGCGAAGGCTTCGACCAGTTCTTCGTCTTTCAGCTTCTGTTCTTTCTTGCCGACGGCATCTTCGATGCCCTGGGCTACCGCTTTGGAGTCCAGATCATCCATGCCTTCCTGAGCAAGGCTCTTGCCCATGTTCAGGCCGATACCGTAGGAAGCTTTTTGCGCCGGGGTTTTCAGCTCTACGCTGGTCTGCGAATCACAACCCGCGAGGACCAGGCTAACCAGGGCTACCGCCGCCGCCAACCGATGCTGTTTCATGCTATTTCCTTGTTCATGCGCCGAAAGGGCAATCGAGTAAAGCCGCGAGCTTATCAGGCCGCCACGACCAATGGCTACCGGCATGAGAGCAGGAAATGTCCGATAAGTTCAGGGATTAAAACGCATTCGGGCCAAGGGACGATGAAGCTTCTGTCATCTGGAGCTGACAAGGGCTGATGAGACTTCATACGACAGTTGGCGTAATGGCCACTTGCCGCACCTGCAACAGCTGAGGCATAACAAGGCAACAACTCGACAAGGATGTTTATCTTGCGCCTCTTATACCGTGTGCTGGCATTGATCATAGTGCTGCTGGGCCTGGCTCTGGCAGTGATTCTGTACTACGTCGCCAACCCGAAACTGCCCTTCTATACCCCGGCCCAACAGGTGCATTACCTGCAGCAGTGGAGCGAGGAGGAACGCCAGACCTACTACTTCACGCCGCAAGGCACACAGGTCAAAGGCCTGCGCTATGAATGGTTCGAGGCGCTGGAACTGCCCTTCTCGCAGCAGCGTTTCGCGTCCCCGGAATACCTCGCACGCTTCGGTTTTCTGGTTGATCCACAGCAGAAAGCCACGTCGAACAACCCCGGCAATCTGCCGGTCGGTTTCGCCCGCCACGCGAATCCCGGTGGCAGCGAGCAATATCTCGATATCACCTGCGCTGCTTGCCACACTGGCGAATTGCGCTTCAAAGGCCAGGCCGTGCGAATTGACGGTGGTTCGGCGCAGCATGTCTTGCCTTCCAGCGTTCCTACATTGCGCGGTGGCAGTTTCGGACAAGCCTTGGTCGCGAGTCTGGCCTCGACTTACTACAACCCATGGAAATTCGAGCGTTTCGCCAAAAATGTTCTGGGCGATGACTACGAGACACGCCAGGAGCAACTGCGCAAAGACTTCAAGCAATCGCTGAACACCTTCCTCAAAGTCGCCTGGAACGACACGCATCGCGGCCTCTACCCGACCGAAGAAGGCCCGGGCCGCACCGACGCATTCGGCCGCATCGCCAACGCCACCTTCGGCGATGCGATCTCCCCCGCTAACTACCGCGTGGCCAACGCACCGGTGGACTACCCGCAACTGTGGAACATGTGGACGTTCGACTGGGTGCAGTGGAACGGCTCGGCGCAACAACCGATGGCGCGCAATATCGGTGAGGCACTGGGGGTCGGCGCCACGCTGAATTTCTTCGACAACAACGGCCAGCCGCTGCAGGGCGATGCGCGTTATGCCTCGAGTGTGCGCGTGCGGGATCTGCACCAAATCGAAGAAACCCTGCAACGCCTGCAACCGCCGGCCTGGCCGGAGGATGTTCTGGGCGCCATCGACAAACCGCTGGCCGCCAAGGGCCGCACGCTGTTTGCCGAGAACTGCGCCGGTTGCCACGTGCCGCGCAAGACTCAGGAGGGCGAGCGCTGGGTGCAGCACTTGCACATGTTGCCGGTGGAGGTGATCGGCACCGACCCGAATGCCGCGGCCAACATAGCCAACCACCGTTTCGACCTGACGCCGCTGCAATGGGACCTGAAGGAGCTGGAGCAGATGGATGTGAAGTTGCATCCGACGCCCTCCGAACCACTGGATCTGAGCCAGCTCTCGGTGGCCAAGGGCCTGGCCTACGTCACCGCGTTCGTCGAAAACCGCGCCTATCGCGAGGCCGGTGTCACCCCGCAGGAAAAACCCCAACTCGACGGCTTCGGACTGCCGATCGGCGTACGCGAAAAGGTCGCCTACAAGGCCAGGCCGTTGGCCGGTATCTGGGCCACCGCGCCGTTTCTGCACAACGGTTCAGTACCGAGCCTTTATCAACTGCTGTCACCGCAGGATGAGCGTGCCACGACGTTTTATAAAGGTTCGTTCGAATACGACCCGCGTCATCTGGGCTATCGCACCGAAGCCTTTACTAATGGCTTTCTGTTCGACACGCGGATTAGCGGCAACCACAACAGCGGTCATGAATTCCGCGCCGGCGAGCGTGGTAATGGGGTCATCGGCCGACTGCTGCAACCAGAAGAACGCTGGGCCTTGCTGGAGTACCTGAAAGTACTGGGCGGACCGTTGGAGGCGCAATTGCCATGATGATCAACCCGTACAAAAGACCGTCGATGTTCGCCCGCGTCTGGTTATGGCTGGGGCGCCTGCTGGGCAAAGCCCTACTGACATTGCTGATTATCGGCCTGCTGGGCTGGGCCATCGCCAGCGCGTGGTTCGCCTGGCAACACAGAGGTCCGGTGTCAGCGCAGGAACAGGTTCCCGCCGGTGAAGCAGCGATGACCCAGGACGTGATCCAGACCGCCGTACGCATCGTCGATCAACATCGCGAAAGCACGCGTTATCTGCGCGACGCGCATGCCAAGGCCCATGGTTGCGTGAAAGCCGAAGTGACGGTGCTGCCGGAACTGACACCTGCGTTGCGCCAAGGCGTATTCAGTGAGCCGGGCAAAACCTGGCAGGCGATGATTCGCCTTTCCAATGGCAACGCCTACCCGCAGTTCGACAGCATCCGCGATGCCCGGGGCATGGCAGTCAAGCTGCTCGATGTGCCCGGCAAACCATTGCTCGGCGACCGTCAGCAGCGCCACGAGCAAGACTTCGTGATGTTCAGCCACCCGAACTTCTTTGTCAGCGATGTCGCCGAGTATCGTCAGAATGTGGCGGCTCAGGCTGACGGCAAAAAAATCATGGCGTTTTTCCCCGGTTGGGACCCGCGCATCTGGCAGATCCGCCACCTGTTCATCGCCTTGGCGACCCTGGCGCCGCCACCAGACAGCCCGACGGCGACAACGTACTTTTCGGTATCGCCCTACAAATTCGGGGAGGCCAATGCGAAGTTCCGGGTCGCGCCGGATCCGGACAATTGCCCGGCGTATGCCCTGCCCCCGCAAAACCACGACCTGCCGAATTTCCTGCGCAGCGCCTTGAACCAGCAACTGTCGACGGATCGGGTGCCAGCGTGTTTTGTGCTGCAGATCCAGCGTCAGGATGCGAACAAGTACATGCCGATCGAGGACACCAGCATCGAATGGCGCGAACAGGATTCACCGTTCGAAAGTGTGGCGCGAATCACTCTGCCTGCGCAGGACTTCGACACACCGGCGTTGAATCTGGCGTGTGACAACCTGTCGTTCAACCCGTGGTTTGGTATCGAAGCGCACCGACCGATTGGCGGGATCAACCGTTTGCGCAAAGCGGTGTATGAGGCGGTGAGCGATTATCGGCATAGCCGCAATGCTGAACAGTGAGAAGACGAGGAGATGATTTGTGGTGAGGGGATTTATCCCCTCACTACAAAGGCAGTGCAGAAATGCTCAAATCGCAGACAGCAAAAAGCCCGCACTAGGCGGGCTTTCTGTGGTGACCTGGCGTTCAGTGGGTCCAGGTGACCGAATATGGCGCAGCGGACGGGACTCGAACCCGCGACCCCCGGCGTGACAGGCCGGTATTCTAACCGACTGAACTACCGCTGCGCGAAACGCTTGAAACGAATGGTGGGTGATGACGGGATCGAACCGCCGACATTCTGCTTGTAAGGCAGACGCTCTCCCAGCTGAGCTAATCACCCTTCGCTTCGTTACGGGGCGCATTATGCCACAAGTTTTCGTAATGTGTTGATTTAATTGAAGTTTTTTCAAAAAAATCCGAAAACCGGTGAAACGACACAAACCCGATGGAACAAGGTACAAACTTGAGACAGAAAAAAACCCGCTTCAGCGGGTTTTTCCGTGGTGACCTGGCGTTCAGTGGTCCAGGTTACCGAATATGGCGCAGCGGACGGGACTCGAACCCGCGACCCCCGGCGTGACAGGCCGGTATTCTAACCGACTGAACTACCGCTGCGCGAAACGCTTGAAACGAATGGTGGGTGATGACGGGATCGAACCGCCGACATTCTGCTTGTAAGGCAGACGCTCTCCCAGCTGAGCTAATCACCCTTCGCTTCGGTGTGGCGCGCATTCTACGGAGCGACCCAACCTCTGGCAAGCACTTTTTTAATTAATTTTCTCAGGCCTTCCAAAGGCTTAGAGAAGGGTTGGCCTATGACCCGGCGAAGACAATAATGCCCCCCTTTGTATAAAGGAGAGACTCACCCCATGTGGTTCAAAAACCTGCTTATCTATCGCCTGACCCAAGACCTGCCTGTCGATGCCGAGGCGCTGGAAACTGCACTGGCCACCAAACTGGCGCGTCCATGTGCAAGCCAGGAGTTGACCACCTACGGTTTCGTCGCGCCGTTCGGCAAAGGCGAAGATGCGCCACTGGTGCACGTCAGCGGTGACTTCCTGCTGATCGCTGCGCGTAAAGAAGAACGCATTCTGCCGGGCAGCGTCGTGCGCGACGCGGTAAAGGAAAAGGTCGAAGAGATCGAAGCCGAGCAGATGCGCAAGGTCTATAAGAAGGAACGCGATCAGATCAAGGATGAAATCATCCAGGCGTTCCTGCCGCGCGCCTTTATCCGTCGCTCGTCGACCTTCGCCGCCATCGCGCCGAAACAGGGTCTGATTCTGGTCAACTCGGCCAGCCCGAAACGTGCCGAAGACCTGCTTTCCACAATGCGTGAAGTGCTCGGCACCCTGCCCGTGCGTCCGCTGACCGTGAAAACCGCGCCGACCGCCGTGATGACCGAATGGGTCACCACCCAGCAAGCCGCCCCGGACTTCTTCGTTCTGGACGAGTGCGAGCTGCGCGACACCCACGAAGACGGCGGCATCGTGCGTTGCAAGCGTCAGGATCTGACCAGCGAAGAAATCCAGCTGCACCTGAGCACCGGCAAAGTAGTCACCCAATTGTCGCTGGCCTGGCAGGACAAACTGTCGTTCATGCTCGACGACAAGATGACCGTCAAACGCCTGAAGTTCGAAGACCTGCTGCAGGATCAGGCGGAACAGGACGGCGGCGACGAAGCGCTGGGCCAACTGGACGCCAGCTTCACCCTGATGATGCTGACCTTCGGCGACTTCCTGCCGGCACTGGTGGAAGCGTTGGGCGGTGAAGAGACTCCGCAGGGGATCTAAAACCCTTGTGAAATCCCAATGTGGGAGCGGGCTTGCTCGCGAAAGCGGTGTGTCATTCAACATTAACCTGACTGACCCGCCGCTTTCGCGAGCAAGCC
>NZ_JAJSLU010000003.1:9717-81671 GCF_023063025.1 Pseudomonas sp. YL2
GGGGGGGGGGCTCCGCGGGAAGGGGGGGGTCCCACCAAACATCACCCTGCCGCCCCCCCCCCTTCCGCGAGCAACCCCGCTCCCACAATTGGTTTTGTGGTGTAACTAATAATAAGGATCGGGCCATGCGCGCACTGGCTGCACTGAGCCGCTTTGTCGGCAATACCTTCGCTTACTGGGTTCTGATTTTCGCGGTGATCGCGCTCCTGAAACCGGCGTGGTTCCTCGACCTCAAAGGCGCAATCGTGCCGCTGCTGGGGCTGGTGATGTTCGGCATGGGCCTGACCCTCAAACTCGATGACTTCGCTGCCGTCGCCCGCCATCCGTGGCGTGTGGCGTTGGGCGTGGTCGCACATTTCGTGATCATGCCCGGCGTGGCGTGGTTGCTCTGCCAGATCTTCCATCTGCCACCGGAAATCGCGGTCGGAGTGATTCTGGTCGGCTGCTGCCCAAGCGGCACCTCTTCCAACGTCATGACCTGGCTGGCCCGCGGCGATCTGGCGCTGTCGGTGGCGATTGCCGCCGTCACCACCCTCCTCGCTCCGTTGCTGACCCCGGCGCTGATCTGGCTGCTGGCTTCGGCGTGGTTGCCGGTTTCGTTCATGGAATTGTTCTGGTCGATTCTGCAAGTGGTGCTGCTGCCGATCGTGCTCGGCGTGGTCGCGCAACGCGTGCTCGGCGACAGGGTGCGCCACGCGGTGGACGTGCTGCCACTGGTGTCGGTGGTCAGCATTGTGATCATCGTCACCGCCGTAGTAGCTGCCAGTCAGGCGAAGATTGCCGAATCCGGGCTGCTGATCATGGCCGTGGTGATGCTGCACAACAGCTTCGGCTACTTGCTGGGTTACTTCACCGGGCGCCTGTTCAAGTTGCCACTGGCGCAGCGCAAGTCGCTGGCGCTGGAAGTCGGCATGCAGAACTCGGGGTTGGGCGCGGCCTTGGCCAGCGCGCACTTTTCGCCGCTGGCGGCGGTGCCGAGCGCGTTGTTCAGCGTCTGGCACAACATTTCCGGGGCGTTGCTCTCGACGTACTTCCGGCGCATGAGCGAGAAAGAAGACCGTGAGGCGCTAGCGCAGCAGCCGGCCGACTGACCGGCAAACTTGATCCCCGGATTAATGCTCGGCAGACTGTTGCGCTACGCGGGGACGACCCTGCGGCTCGATCGAGTTATCAATCTGGGGACGGCCCCGTCAATCGATGGAGGTCTCTTATGTCCTGGATCATTCTGTTTTTCGCCGGCCTGTTCGAAGTCGGCTGGGCCGTCGGCCTGAAATACACCGACGGCTTCACCCGCCCGCTCCCCACCGTCCTGACCGTTGCGGCCATGGCCATCAGCCTTGGCCTGCTGGGTCTGGCAATGAAGGAATTGCCGCTGGGTACGGCTTATGCAATCTGGACCGGGGTCGGTGCCGTGGGCACGGTGATTGCCGGGATCATTCTGTTTGGCGAGTCGATGGCGCTGATTCGGCTGGCCAGTGTGGCGTTGATCGTTACCGGGTTGATTGGCCTCAAGGTCAGCGCTTAGGCCACTGGCCCCATCGCTGGCAAGCCAGCTCCCACAGGGATCTGCGGTGAACACAAATCTTGTGTAAATCCAGAAAACCTGTGGGAGCTGGCTTGCCAGCGATGAGGGCTGATCAGGCGACGATTATCTGACTGCCCCGCGCAACGCCCCCACCAAACCCTGTAATTTCGCCGGCTGCGCCGCCTCAACCTCGACCGCCGAGCCCGCCACCAACGTCACCCGCGACCACAACCGCTTGAACAGCCCCTTGTTCGGATCGCGGCTGAAGAAACTCCCCCACAACCCTTGCAACGCCAGCGGAATCACCGGCACCGGCGTCTCTTCGAGAATCCGCGTCAGGCCGCCCTTGAACTCGTTGATCTCACCATCGGTGGTCAACTTGCCTTCGGGGAAGATGCACACCAGCTCACCGTCCTTCAGATACTGGGCAATCCGGGTGAAGGCTTTTTCGTAGATCTGGATGTCTTCGTTGCGTCCGGCAATCGGTATCGTCCCCGCCGTGCGGAAGATAAAGTTCAGCACCGGCAGGTTGTAGATTTTGTAGTACATGACAAAGCGAATCGGCCGACGCACCGCGCCGCCGATCAGCAGCGCATCGACGAACGACACGTGGTTGCACACCAGCAGCGCCGCGCCCTCGTCCGGGATCGCCTCAAGGTTGCGGTGCTCGACGCGGTACATGGAATGGCTGAGCAGCCAGATCATGAAACGCATGCTGAACTCGGGGACGATCTTGAAGATGTAGGCGTTGACGCCGATGTTCAGCAGCGACACCACCAGAAACAGCTGCGTAATCGACAGTTTGACCACACTCAGCAACACGATCGAAACGATCGCCGAGACCACCATAAACAGAGCGTTGAGAATGTTGTTGGCGGCAATCACCCGCGCCCGCTCGTTTTCAGCGGTGCGCGACTGGATCAAGGCGTACAGCGGCACGATATAGAAACCGCCAAAAATACCGAGGCCGAGAATGTCGACCAGCACCGCCCAGGTATGCGCAAAACCCAGCACTTCAGTCCAGCTGTGGCCGGTGACACTTTCCGGGACACCACCGGAATGCCACCACAGCAGCAGGCCAAACACAGTCAGACCGAACGAGCCGAACGGCACCAGACCGATCTCGACCTTGCGCCCGGAGAGCTTCTCGCACAGCATCGAACCCAGCGCAATGCCTACTGAAAACACCGTGAGAATCAGCGTCACCACGGTTTCGTCGCCGTGCATCCATTCCTTGGCGTAGGCCGGGATCTGCGTCAGGTAAATCGCCCCGACAAACCAGAACCACGAGTTGCCGACAATCGAACGCGACACCGCAGGCGTCTGGCCCAGACCGAGTTTCAGCGTGGCCCAGGACTGGCTGAAGATGTTCCAGTTCAGACGCATTTCCGGCGACGCCGCCGCTGCACGGGGAATGCTGCGACTGGCGAGATAACCGAGCACCGCAATCCCGACAATCGCGGTCGAAACCAGCGGCGCGTAGTGCGTCGAGGACATGATGATCCCGGCGCCGATGGTCCCGGCGAGAATCGCCAGAAACGTGCCCATCTCCACCAGCCCGTTGCCGCCAACCAGTTCATCCTCACGCAACGCCTGCGGCAGGATCGAATACTTCACCGGCCCGAACAGCGCCGAATGCGTGCCCATGGCGAACAGTGCCACCAGCATCAGCGACAGGTGATCGAACAGGAAACCGATCGATCCTACGGCCATGATCGCGATCTCCGCGAGCTTGATCAGACGAATCAACGCGTCCTTGGCGAATTTTTCCCCGAACTGCCCGGCCAACGCCGAAAACAGAAAGAACGGCAGGATAAACAGCAGCGCGCACAGGTTGACCCAGATCGAACGGTCACCTTCGATGGTCAGCCGATACAGAATGGCGAGGATCAGCGATTGCTTGAACACGTTGTCGTTGAACGCGCCCAGCGACTGCGTGATGAAAAACGGCAGAAAGCGCCGAGTGCGAAGCAGGTTGAACTGTGAGGGGTGACTCATCTTCCGTGTTTCCCTGAGGTCGGTAGAGAATGGCCTGGATCTGCTTATTGGAATCTCGATCGGCGTTCCAGGCCACACCTTACCTAAACTTTTCAGGTTATTTCTTCAACCCTGCAATACAAGGTGAGACAAACAGCTCACCGCGCCACGCGCCTTGCACGGTGCGTTTACCGACGATCAGCCACATCACCGCCAGCAGGCTCACCAGCATGCAGCCGACCACGCTGAAAAAACCGAGGTTCAGCGTGCTGGCGAGCTTGAGGGTCGCCAGCGAATACACGCCCAGCGGGAAGGTAAAACCCCACCAGCCGAGGTTGAACGGGATGCCGTCACGCAGGTAACGCGCGGTGATCAGCAGCGCCATCAACATCCACCACAAGCCGAAGCCCCACAGGGTGATACCGGCGATCAGCCCCACGCCCGCAGCGATTTCACCGATGCCCGGCAGGCCGTTGGCGGCGAAGATCGCCGGTGCATCAGCGCCCAGCAGCAACATGCCCAACGCACCGGTACCGATCGGGCCGAGGGCCAGCCAGCTCGAAGCGGCCATGTTTTCGTGGGGCAGTTTATGCAGGGCCATGCGCAGCAGCAGGATGGTAAGAATGCTGAACGCCACCGGCAGGGAAAATGCCCAGAGCACGTAGCTGGTGGTCAGCACCACCAGTTGCGCATGGGCATCAGCCAGATGCGGCGCGAGCAAGCCACCGCTGGCCGCTGCCACTTCTGCGGCGACTACCGGCAACAGCCAGACCGCGGTCATCTGGTCGATGCTGTGTTCCTGGCGGGTAAACATCATGTAGGGGATCAACACGCCGCAGGCCAGCGACATCGCCACGTCGAGCCACCACAGTACTTCGGCAAGATGAATCACCCCCTCACCCCAGCGTGGCAGACCGAACAGCAGAAAGCCGTTGATGATGGTCGCCAGGCCCATGGGAATGGTGCCGAAGAACATCGATACGGTGGAGTGGCCGAAGATCCGCCGCGCTTCATCGAAGAATAAAATCCAGCGCGCGGCATAAGCGAAGGTAAACAGGGTGAACAACAGAATGTTGAACAGCCACAAACCTTCGGCCACCGCGTGCAACCCGGGAATCGCCACCGGCAGTTGCGCCAGCGCCAGGGCCAGCACGCCGGTACCCATGGTCGCGGCGAACCAGTTCGGGGTGAATTGACGGATCACTTCACGCGGATGCTGAAGCTGGCTGAACGGCTTGATGCCGGGTTTGGCAATGTTGGGGCAAGTCATCATGAACTCCTGTCCTCTGGTGAGGTTGAGCCCATGGTAGAACCGAATCGAATATCTATATAACGGGTAATTTCTCTATCTGTTATCTACTTTACAGATAAGCAGTCAAACACTGCCTTCGCTCTCGATCACCAGAATCCGCGCCGCGCCCCGTGGATGCGCCACGTGCTCGGTGCCGACCGAGGCGTAGAAGATATCGCCAACCTCAAGCAGCACCTGTTTTTCTTCGCCCTGTTCGCGATAGTGCATCTGCACCTGCCCATCGAGCACCACGAACACTTCCTCACCATCGTTGACGTGCCATTTGTACGGCTGATCAGTCCAGTGCAGGCGTGTGGTGATGCCGTTCATGTTGGCGATGTCCAGTCCACCCCAGGCACGCTCGGCGGTGAACGACTTGCTGCGGATAATCTTCATCTGTCGATCCGTGAAAAGAAGGCCGGACAAAGGTAGCTGAAACCATCACGTTTATGGAGTGCTGCAAGCCTTCACTGCTTGCGGGCGCAGGCTGAGCAACAGCGCGGCGACGGCAAGGACGATCAATCCGGCGCCATAGCCGTCGGTGGTCGCCAGCAACCCATAGGCTCGGGTCAAATGCCCGGCCAACAAGGCCGGCAGGCAGAACGCCAGATAACTCAGCGCGTAGTACGCCGACATCAAACCGGCCCGTTCATGCGGCAGGGCCAACGGCACCAGGCTGCGCACCGCGCCGAGGAAACCCGAGCCAAAGCCGCAACCGGCAACCAGTGTGCCGAGGAAAAACAGCGCCAGACTGGCGCTGTGCACGCCGAGCAAAATCAGCAGCACGCCGATAGGCAGCAGACTGGCGCCGATTTGCAGGGCTTTGCCGGCGGGACGATTGCGCAAAGTGAAGATCATCAGCGCCCCGGTCACGGTCAACGCCGAAACGGTAGCGCCGCCGATCAGGTTCGAAGTCGAACCGGTAGCAGTGCGCACCAGCGACGGTGCCAGTGAGGCAAAAAAGCCGCCGAGGGCCCAGGTTGCGGTGTTCAGTGGCAGCACACGCCACAAGGTCGAACGCGCCTGAACCGGCACATGCAGGGTTGGCCGCAGCGAAGCCCAGGCCCCGGCTTGTGGAGTGACGCTTTCCGGTAGACGCCAGACATACACCGCCTGCAACACAAACAGCGCCAGCAGCAGCCAGTAAGTCAGTTGCAACGGCGCCGGGGCGAACTCGGCCAGCAAGCCGCAGCCCATGCTGCCCAGCGCCATGCCGAGCAACGGTGCGACGCTGTTGATCAACGGCCCTTGCTGACGGTCGGTGTCGAGCAGCGTCGCGCTCAAAACAGCGGTGGCCATGCCGGTGGCAAAACCCTGCAATACGCGGGCGCTGATCAGCCAGGCAACACTGTCGGCGTTGATAAACAGCAACATCGCTAGCGCATTGAGCAGCACGGCAGTGAAAATCACCGGTTTACGTCCCAGGTGATCGGACAGCGATCCGACCGTCAGCAGCGCCGCCAGCAGACTCAGCGCATACACGCCGAAAATCAGGGTCAGCACCGCTGCCGAGAAGTGCAGTTGATCCTGATACAGGTGATACAACGGCGTCGGCGCCGTGGAAGCGGCGAGAAAACTGAGTAAGGTGATCGCCAGAAAAATCAGGCTGCCACGGTTGGAAGCAAGGCTGGTCATGGGCACACTCCGCAAAAGCTAATTTTTTGCTTTTGCGGAGTGTGCTCTCGGCTTTGGCTTAAAGCAAATTCTTTGTGTTAAGGTCTGACGCATGGCTATTAAAGAAGGTTTACGCCCGGGCGGGCGCAGTGCCCGGGTGCAAGAGTCGATTCATTCGGCAGTCCGCGCACTTCTGCAAGAACAGGAGCGCAGCACCGTGACCGTCCCGCAAATCGCGGCGCGCGCCGGGGTCACGCCGTCGACGATCTATCGGCGCTGGGGTGATCTGGCAGCATTGCTCGCCGACGTCGCCCTCGCCCGCATGCGCCCTGACAGCGAACCGGCGGTGACCGGTGACCTGCGCGGTGATATCCGCGCCTGGGCCGAGCAATATCTGGACGAAATGAGTTCGGAGCCGGGGCGCAACATGATGCGCGACGTGCAGGCCAGCGCCACGCCGGGGTACTGCGTGACGATTCTTGGTGCGCAGTTGCAGACCATCATCGAGCGTCACCCTGACGAGCCGGCGCCGAGTGTTGATCGGTTGATCAATCTGGTGGTGGCGCCGGTGGTGTTCCGGATTCTGTTTTCGGCGGCGGCGCTGGAGGTGGATGAACTGCATCGGTTGATCGATATCGCACTGCAACAGGACTGACGCCATCGCGAGCAGGCTCACTCCTACTATTGGAATGCGTTCCACCTGTAGGAGTGAGCCTGCTCGCGATGGGGCCTGATGAGTCACCCCAAAAACCACCCGGTTTCAAACCTGCGACACCCCGCCACGCCACGACCTTGGTCGACACTGACTAACCGCCATACTCATGCGAGACTGTCCGCCCGGGCAGGACTGCCGGGGAGTCTTTTGTCGGGAGTGTTGCATGTCGCTGTCCACCGGGCTGATCGCCGCCGTCGCCCTGGCCTATATGGCCATCATGTTCGCCATCGCCTTCTACGGCGACCGTCGCAGCACACCGTTGCCGCCGCGGATGCGCGCGTGGGTGTACAGCCTGTCACTGGCGGTTTATTGCACCAGTTGGACGTTCTTCGGCGCCGTCGGCCAAGCCGCCGAACAGCTGTGGTCATTCCTGCCGATCTACCTCGGACCGATCCTGTTGCTGCTGGGCGCGCCGTGGGTCCTGCAGAAAATGGTGATGATCAGCAAGCAGGAGAACATCACCTCGATTGCCGACTTCATCGCCGCGCGCTACGGCAAATCGCAATCGCTGGCGGTGGTGGTGGCGCTGATCTGTCTGGTTGGCGTCCTGCCCTATATCGCTCTGCAACTCAAAGGCATCGTCCTCGGCGTGAACCTGCTGATCGGCGCCGGTGCCGACGCCATGGGTACCCGCGCCCAGGACACCGCGCTGATCGTCTCGCTGGTATTGGCGCTGTTCACCATCGTCTTCGGTACGCGCAACCTCGATGCCACCGAGCACCACCGCGGCATGGTGCTGGCGATTGCCTTTGAATCGCTGGTCAAGTTGTTCGCCTTTCTCGCCGTTGGCGCGTTCGTGACCTATGGCCTGTACGACGGTTTTGACGACCTGTTCAATCAGGCGATGCTCGCGCCGCGCCTTGAGGAATACTGGAAGGAAACGATCAACTGGCCGTCGATGGTGGTGCAGACCGGGGTGGCGATGATGGCGATCATCTGCCTGCCACGGCAGTTTCACGTCACGGTGGTGGAGAACATCGACCCGCAGGACCTGCGCCTGGCCAAGTGGGTGTTTCCGGCGTATCTGGCGCTGGCCGCGCTGTTCGTGGTGCCGATCGCCCTCGCCGGGCAGATGATGCTGCCGAGTCACGTGCTGCCCGACTCGTTCGTGATCAGTCTGCCGCTGGCCCAGGCCCATCCGGCCCTGGCGTTGCTGGCGTTCATCGGCGGCGCGTCGGCGGCCACCGGCATGGTGATTGTGGCCAGCGTGGCACTGTCGACCATGGTCTCCAACGACATGCTTTTGCCGTGGTTGCTGCGTCGTAACAACGCCGAGCGCCCGTTCGAGGTGTTCCGCCAGTGGATGCTATCGGTGCGCCGCGTGAGCATCGTGCTGATTCTGTTGCTGGCCTACGTCAGCTACCGCTTGCTCGGCTCCACGGCGAGCCTGGCGACCATCGGCCAGATCGCCTTCGCCGCCGTCACCCAACTGGCCCCGGCGATGCTCGGCGCGCTGTACTGGAAACAGGCCAACCGCCGTGGGGTGTTCGCCGGTCTGGCCGCCGGTACGTTCCTCTGGTTTTACACGCTGATCCTGCCGATTGCCGCCCACAGCCTCGGCTGGTCGCTGAGCACGTTCCCGGGCCTTTCGTGGCTGCACAGTAACCCGCTGAACCTGCCGATCACCCCGCTGACCCAAGGCGTGGTGCTGTCGCTGGCGGGCAACTTCACCTTGTTCGCCTGGGTCTCGGTTCTGTCGCGCACCCGGGTTTCGGAACACTGGCAGGCCGGGCGCTTCATCGGCCAGGAAATCAGCGCGCGGCCGAGTGCGCGCTCGATGCTGGCGGTGCAGATTGATGATTTGCTGCAACTGGCGGCACGCTTTGTCGGTGAAGAGCGCGCGCGACAGAGCTTCATTCGTTTCGCCTACCGGCAGGGCAAGGGCTTCAACCCGAACCAGAACGCCGATGGCGAATGGATCGCCCACACCGAACGCTTGTTGGCCGGTGTGCTCGGTGCTTCGTCGACGCGCGCGGTGGTAAAAGCCGCCATCGAAGGTCGGGAAATGCAGTTGGAGGACGTCGTCCGGATCGCTGACGAAGCCTCGGAAGTGCTGCAGTTCAACCGCGCCTTGCTGCAAGGCGCGATCGAAAACATTACCCAGGGCATCAGCGTGGTCGACCAGTCGCTGAAGCTGGTGGCGTGGAACCGCCGCTATCTGGAGTTGTTCAACTACCCGGACGGTTTGATCAGCGTCGGCCGGCCGATTGCCGACATCATTCGCTACAACGCCGAACGCGGCTTGTGCGGCCCCGGCGAGGCGGAAGTCCACGTTGCCCGGCGCCTGCACTGGATGCGTCAGGGCCGCGCGCACACGTCCGAACGCCTATTCCCAAATGGCCGGGTGATCGAGCTGATCGGCAACCCAATGCCCGGTGGCGGTTTCGTCATGAGTTTCACCGACATCACCGCGTTCCGCGAAGCCGAGCAGGCGCTGACCGAGGCCAACGAAGGTTTGGAGCAACGGGTCAGCGAGCGCACCCAAGAGCTATCGCAGCTCAACGTCGCACTGACCGAAGCCAAGGGCCATGCCGAGGCCGCGAATCAGTCGAAAACCCGTTTCCTCGCCGCCGTCAGCCATGACTTGATGCAGCCGTTGAACGCCGCGCGCCTGTTCTCTGCCGCCCTCTCCCATCAGGACGACGGCTTGAGCAGCGAGGCGCAGAAACTGGTGCAACACCTCGACAGCTCGCTGCGTTCGGCAGAAGACCTGATCAGCGACCTGCTGGATATTTCCCGCCTGGAAAACGGCAAGATCAACCCGGATCGCAAGCCGTTCGCGCTCAATGAGCTGTTCGATACGCTCGGCGCCGAATTCAAGGCGCTGGCCCAGGAACAAGGTCTGACTTTCCGCGTGCGAGGCAGCCAGTTGCGCATCGACAGCGACATCAAATTGCTGCGGCGGATTCTGCAGAACTTCCTGACCAACGCTTTCCGCTACGCCAAAGGGCCAGTGTTGTTAGGCGTGCGCCGACGTGGCGGCGAACTGTGTCTGGAAGTGTGGGATCGCGGGCCGGGGATTCCGGAAGACAAACAACAAGTGATTTTCGAGGAGTTCAAGCGCCTCGACAGCCATCAGACCCGCGCCGAAAAAGGTCTTGGGCTGGGCCTGGCGATTGCCGACGGTTTATGTCGCGTGCTCGGCCACACCCTGCGCGTACGCTCGTGGCCGGGGCGCGGCAGCGTGTTCAGTGTCAGCGTACCGCTGGCCCGGGCGCAATCACTGCCGCAGAACACCGCGGTGGAGTTAAATGGCCGCTTGCTCAGCGGCGCGCAGGTGCTGTGCATCGACAATGAAGACAGCATTCTGATTGGCATGAACAGCCTGCTGACCCGCTGGGGCTGTCAGGTATGGACGGCGCGCAATCGCGAGGAATGCGCGGCGCTG
Organism: Pseudomonas sp. YL2; assembly: GCF_023063025.1. Classification (NCBI taxonomy): domain Bacteria; kingdom Pseudomonadati; phylum Pseudomonadota; class Gammaproteobacteria; order Pseudomonadales; family Pseudomonadaceae; genus Pseudomonas; species Pseudomonas sp. YL2. The sequence goes on from NZ_JAJSLU010000003.1 coordinate 20,228, forward strand.
CTCAACGATGGCGTGCGACCGCAACTGGCACTGGTCGACTATCACCTCGACCACGGCGACACTGGAACCGAGCTGATGGCGTGGTTGCGCACCACGCTGGGTGAGCCGGTACCAGGGGTGGTGATCAGCGCCGATGGTCGTCCGGAGACGGTGGCGCAGGTGCATGCGGCGGGGCTGGATTATCTGGCCAAACCGGTGAAACCGGCGGCGTTGCGGGCGTTGTTGAGTCGGTATGTGCCGTTGTAACCGTTCGACTTGAGTGTTGCAGCGCTACCACTGACGCCTTCGCGAGCAAGCCCGCTCCCACTTTTGGAATGCATTTCACTGTGGGAGCGAGGCTGCTCGCGAAGCTCTTCGGGTTATTCCGGGAGCTCGACCAGCCCATCGACATCGGTCATCGCCCGCTCCAGCAGATCCGCCGGCAAACTCTTGCTGGCCCGCGCGCCGAGCAATTTGAGCTGCTCACTGCGGCTGACCAGGTTGCCGCGCCCTTCCGTGAGTTTGTTGCGCGCCGAGCTGTAGGCCTTGTCCAGCTGTTGCAGGCGATTGCCGACTTCGTCCAGATCCTGAATGAACAGTACGAACTTGTCGTACAGCCAGCCGGCACGCTCAGCGATTTCCCGGGCGTTCTGGCTCTGCCGCTCCTGCTTCCACAGGCTGTCGATCACCCGTAACGTCGCCAGCAACGTGGTCGGACTGACGATCACGATGTTGCGGTCGAACGCCTCCTGAAACAGCGCCGGCTCAGCTTGCAATGCAGCGGAAAACGCCGCCTCGATCGGCACGAACAGCAAGACGAAATCGAGGCTGTGCAGGCCTTCCAGACGCTTGTAATCCTTGCCGGCGAGGCCTTTGACGTGGCTGCGCAGAGACAGCACGTGCTGCTTGATCGCGATCTGGCCGAGGGTGTCGTCTTCAGCGGCGACGTACTGCTGATAGGCAGTGAGGCTGACCTTGGAGTCGACCACCACCTGCTTGTCGCCCGGCAGGTAAATGATCACGTCCGGCTGGAAGCGCTCGCCGTCTGGCCCCTTGAGGTTGACCTGCGTCTGGTACTCGCGGCCCTTCTCCAGCCCCGCGTGTTCCAGCACCCGTTCAAGAATCAGTTCACCCCAGTTGCCTTGGGTCTTCTGGCCTTTGAGGGCGCGGGTCAGGTTGGTCGCTTCGTCACTCAGGCGCAGGTTAAGCGCTTGCAGACGCTCCAGTTCCTTGGCCAGCGAGAAGCGTTCGCGGGCTTCGGCCTGATAGCTTTCTTCCACGCGTTTTTCGAAGGATTGGATGCGTTCTTTCAGCGGATCGAGCAACTGCCCGAGGCGCTGTTGACTGGTCTCGGCAAAACGCTGTTCACGTTCATCGAAGATCTTCCCTGCCAGCTCGGCGAATTGCGCGCGCAGCTCATCGCGCGAGCCTTGCAGGTCGTTGAGGCGTTGTTGATGGCTTTCCTGTTGCTCGCGCAGTTCGGCGTTGAGCGACGCGGCCTGAGCGTCGAGACGCCGCAATTCGGCTTCTTTGTTGGCGCGCTCGATGTTCCACGCGTGGGAAGCGTCACGGGCATCATCGCGCTCGATCTGCAGCAGCTCGACTTCGCGGCGCAGGGCCGCCAGCTCCGCCTGTTTGGCGGCATTGGCCTGGCCGAGGTCGACGATTTCATCGCGGCTGGCTTCAAGTTGGGCGTTGAGCCCGTCCTGCGCCAGTTGCGCCATGGCCAGACGCTCTTCGAGCAAGGCGACCTCGGCTTGCCGATCACTGGCCCGCCGTTGCAGTTGCCAGGCCAGCGCCAGCAGCGGCAATCCCGCGCCCGCCAGACCCAGCAACACGCTGGTCAAGTCCATAGCCATAGCCACTCCTGCCGATTCGATAAAGCCTGAAGGTTAACCAAGGCGTGGGGCGTTGGACAGCTCAGTCTTCGAGCAGACCGAGTTCGCGTTGTGCACGCCGGTCGCCGGCGCGGGCGGCCTGGCGCAGCAGATCCTGCCCGATGCGCCGATCACGGGCATTGCCGCACTCGCGGCACATCAATTGGCCGAGACGACTTTGCGCGGCGACCACGCCTTCGCGCGCCGGTTGCTTGAGCAGACGCCCCGCCAGATGCTTGGCATTACGGCTATCGCCCAGGCGCGGGCTGTCGAGCAGCCATTCGGCCACACGCACGGAAAATCGCTTGGGAGGGGTAACACGAGGGTGTTCGGAGGTAACAGAGTCTGATACTGAGCGAAACTTCATAAAACACTGTGGGACAGATCGGAAGGCGCGCCACTCTACTCTCTTTTTCATACAGGTAAAGTCGAAAAAAACCCGGCACGCCCGTCCTAGAGCAAGCGCTAGGGACAATCCACAGAAGCTGTGGATAACTCAGTGGACAACCGCTCCCGAACCTCCGCAAAGCCTTGTGGAATGGGGCTCGCAGTCAAACTGACGATTTTTTCACCAACAAAAAAAGACGATATTTTTCATTGACTTAAACTTTTGATACAGGCAGCCATCGGGGTCAGGATTGATATGACAGCAAGGTTACCGTCTGCGCAACTAATGTGCACAAGTACCTGTTACCCGGTTATATCGATGCGCTTTTTTGGCCCGTTTTGCGCCTCGGACTGGGGATAAGCGGGTTGGCGCTGGGCATGGCTGCACGCTTTTGTGGCGACGGATGGTTTCTTCGCGAGCAGGCTCGCTCCTACAATCGGCCCCGTTCTCCTGTGGGAGCGAGCCTGCTCGCGAAGGGGCCAGCCCTGTCCCCCGTGATCCGCGCCACCGACCGAAATCTTTTTTTGCCGCCGGGTTTGCATTGCCCAGGACGTTCCGTTACTATCCGCGGCGTTAGTACCAAGCTGAAAGTCAATTCCGGTCGAACACATCCCCACGGTCAACCTTCTTCCCAGAAGCCCTTCACCGAAAAAAGCGGGAACGACCCCTCGATGGTTTCCAGGTAAATCTTGCGCCGACACTGCCTTTGAATGAATGCAAAGGGTGTTGCGAAGACCACTTACTCTGACCGAACCAGCCTGCAAATTGATCAGGATCTTCACCCCGGGCCCAGAACCTTTGCCCTCGATGTGTTGCCTGTCCTCCTAAGTACCTACCTGCCAGCCCAAGCGCGCCAACTTATCAGCGCTTCAAACTGGCTGCTTTGTTCCAGTCGGGTTCTTTGTTCGACCAATGGTGGTCGACATTACTGGAACGTTTTAACGTTGCACGGTTCTTATCCGTGTCATTTGTAGGAACACCTAATAACTATGTCTACTCAAATCCAGACTCAGGATGCCATTCGCACCCTAACCAACGCTTTTGCCCCAATGAACTGCCTGATCATGGCCGCTCGCAAAGGCTGCTTCAGCTTCACCGTGGTCAATGAACACGGGATCGCTCGCCACAGCGAGCGTCTGTACCCCGATCAATACTCCAGCGCCGAACCGCTGCAGGCCATTATTGATCGTACGCGTCAGGCATTGATTGCCTGAGAGCCGAAAAGGCTGCAAAAGCAAAAGCCCCGCACAAAATGCGGGGTTTTTTATTGCCCGATATTTCGCTTTTAGCCATTCACGCCTAAGCACCTTCGGATATAACGCCTGTGGCTCGCTGCCGGAAATATTTTAAAAACAGGCCTTTACGTCGCGAATATGACACTACACTTCAACTCAAGCGGCTTGATCCGCTTTCGGCGAGCCTGAGTCGATCCACTGCTGCCAAGGCCCTTTCAGGTATCGCCGCCCAATTACAAGATCCGAGGGTTTTATGGGTATCGCTGCCAGCGAACTGTGCCGCTATGTGATCCGTCCCACACTGATCTATCTGGGACGCCACTGCGCAACTGCCGAATCCCTGCTACTGGGCATTGCCGCCAGCCAGTCCGCCCTCGGTTCCGCCCTGCATGACCGCCGTGGCCACGGCCTCTACCGGATTGCCGAGCACCGCCACCAGGCCCTTTGGGATCACTATCTGGCGCTCGATCCGGAGCGTGCGAGCCTGGTTCGCGGCCTCGCCAGCCAACATGCTTTTTTGAGCGGCCCGCACCTGGAATTGACCGTCAACCTGCGTTACGCCACCGCCATCGCCTGGCTGCTGGTAGAAGAACAACACACCACCCTCCCCGCCCCGGACGATCTGCTGGGCATGGCGCGCATCTGGCGTCAGACCTTCCAGCCGCAAGGTCGTCTGCGCGACTTCACCTACGCCTGGCAAACCTGTGTTTCACCGGTGAATCAGGTCGCGTGTTGACTGGCGAGTTTTAGAAGATCGCTCAACAGGTCGCGAATCTGGTCGGATTGTCCTACAAAACCGCTCTAACTCAAGCCATAGGGACTATAGCGCTGGGACGAAAATGTTGGTAATTTTCGCCCCGGTGATCACCAGGAGTTCTAATAATGAAAAAAGTCATGCTCAAAACCACCCTTAGCCTCGCCGTTACCATGGCATCCACCCAGATCTTCGCAGCTGGCTTTGCCATCAACGAACACAGCATCAGCGGGATGGGCACTGGTTACGCTGGGCGATCCTCTTCTGCCGACGACGCAAGCACTGTTTATGGCAACCCTGCCGGCATGTCGCGCATCACGCGCGAACAAGTCACCGGCGGTGTTGCATTCCTCGATGCCAAGACCGATATCAGCGACGCCAGCTCCAGCCCTAACGGCGGCAGCAACAAAGGCGACATGGTGCCCTTCACCTCTGTACCTATGGGCTTCTACGTCAAACCGATCGATGAGCATTGGGCATTCGGCCTCGGCGTGTACGTGCCGTTCGGCCTGATTACCGACTACGAAAAAGGCTTTGGCGGCCGTTACTTCGGCAGCAAGTCCGAAGTACAAGTCATCACTTTCCAGCCAACTGTCAGCTACAAATTCAACGACGTGGTGTCGATCGGTTTCGGTCCGACCATCAACCGCATCGACGGCACGCTGGAATCCAACCTGTCGATCACTCAAGCTGCGCCGGACGGCAAGGTCAAGATCAAGGGTGACGACACCGCGCTGGGCTACAACATCGGCGTGCTGGTACAGGCCACCGACACCACTCGTCTGGGTCTGACCTACCACTCGAAAGTCGATTACAAGCTCGAAGGCAACACCAAGGTCAACTACGGCGTATTGGGCGCCGTCGGCCTAAGCGCCCAACAGAAGTACGACGCTTCGCTGAAGATCACCACCCCTGAATCCGTGGACTTCTCGGTCACTCAGGCGATCAACGATCGCTGGAACGTTTACGCCGGTTCGACCTGGACCCGCTGGAGCCAGTTGAAGAAGATCACCGTTGAAAACTCGGGCGTACAGCCGCTGCTGGCCGGTCAGTTTGGCGAGATCACCGAAGACCAGAACTGGCACGACTCCTGGGCTTACGCCGTGGGTACTTCGTACCAGTTGAACAAGGAATGGGTACTGCGTACCGGTCTGACCTTCGATCAGTCGCCGACCAACAACGTCGATCGTTCGCCACGCATTCCTACTGGCGACCGCACGATCTTCAGCATCGGTGCCGGCTGGAGCCCGACCGAAGACCTGACCATCGACGTGGCTTACTCGTACCTGAAGGAAGAGTCGGTCAAGATCCACAACCAGAACGATCGTGGCCAGACCTACGATGCCAAGTATGAAAACTCGGCAAACGGTTTCGGTGTTGGCGCAACTTACCGCTTCTGATGCTGCACGGCGAGGCTAACCCCTCGCCCACAGAAAAGCCCCGCTCTCTTTACAGAAAGCGGGGCTTTTTGATGCCTGTTCAAACACCACACGCTTTTTGTGGGAGCGGGCTTGCTCGCGAATGCGGTCTGACCTTCAAAACAAGCGCTGAAAGATCCGCAGCCTTCGCGAGCAAGCCCGCTCCCACAAAAAGCGTGTGTTATCAGTTGAGCGGTTTTGAGGCGATGGCCTTTTCAACTGCCGCAATGAACTCTGGATCATCCGGCTTGGTCAGGCTGGAGAAGTTCGCGACCACCTTGCCCTGACGGTCGATCACGTATTTGTAGAAATTCCACTTCGGCGCGCTGCTCTGCTCGGCCAGCACCTTGAACAGGTGAGTGGCGTCATTGCCACGGACTTTCTGCGGCTCGGTCATGGTGAACGTCACACCGTAGTTGGCGTAGCAGACCTTGGCGGTTTCGGCGCTGTCCCTGGACTCCTGCTTGAAGTCATTGGACGGCACGCCGAGCATTTCCAGGCCTTGCGCCTTGTAATGCTGATTGAGCGCTTCGAGGCCCTCGAACTGTGGGGCGAAGCCGCAGAAACTGGCGGTATTGACCACCACCAGCGGCTTGCCGGCGTAGCGCTGGCACAGATCGACGGATTCCTTGGCGCGCAACTTGGGCAACGAACCTTGCAGCGCCTCCGGACAGTCAGCGGCCTGGGCCAGTCCGGTCAACGCCATCAGCAACGCGGGTACAGCACACCAGCGCATGAGCATGTCGGGGCATCCTTTGAGCAGTCATCAGACTCCCGACGTTACTCGCCATCCAAGCCTACAAGCAAGCGCCCAGGCCCAACTGCATTAACGCCAGGCCGCCCTGATGCCAGCCCCACCACACCAGCGCCAGCAACAGCACGCCGAGTGCGGTGAAGGCGATTTGTGGCCAGGAGCGTTTCATACGGCGCCGACAGCCGGCTGCAGACGTGCCACAGGACGCTCGCGCACTGCCCAGTTCAGCGCGGCTGCCAGCAGACTCAAGAGAATCGCCACTTGCCAGATCAAGTCATAACTCCCGGTACGGTCATACACCACCCCACCCAGCCAGCCGCCGAGGAACGAACCGAGCTGATGAAAGAGGAACACGATACCGCCGAGCATGGACAGGTTACGCACGCCAAACAAGGTCGCCACCGTGCCGTTGGTCAACGGCACCGTCGACAGCCAGAGGAAGCCCATGGCCATGCCGAACAGGTACGCCGAGGTCGTCGTCACCGGCAGCCACAGAAACAGCACGATCACCACTGCACGCAGCAGATACAACGCCGTCAGCAGTCGCGGCTTGGACATGCGCCCGCCGAGCCAGCCGGCGGTGTAAGTGCCGAAGATATTGAACAGCCCGATCAGCGCCAGCACTGTGGTGCCGACGGTTGCCGGCAGATGTTGATCAACCAGATAGGCCGGCAGATGCACGCCAATGAACACCACCTGAAAGCCGCAGACGAAAAAGCCGAACGCCAACAACCAGAAACCCGAATGCGAGCAGGCTTCGCGCAGCGCTTCGGACAAGCTCTGCTCATGACCGAGTACCGGCAGCGGCTTGTCCTTGAGCATGCTCACCAACGGCACAATCATCGCCACCAGCAAACCGAGTACCAACAGCGCCGCCGACCAGCCGAGCCAGCCGATCAAACCCAGCGTGCCCGGCAACATCGCAAACTGGCCGAACGAACCGGCAGCACTGGCGATGCCCATGCCCATGCTGCGTTTTTCCGGCGGCACCGCACGACCGACCACGCCGAGAATCACCGAGAACGACGTACCGGACAGACCGATACCGATCAACAGACCGGCACTCAGCGACAGGGTCAGTGCCGAATCGGACAGCCCCATGCACACCAGGCCTGCGGCATACAGCACGCCGCCGACCAGCACCACTTTCGCCGCCCCGAAACGGTCAGCCAGCGCGCCAGTGAACGGCTGCGCCAGACCCCAGATCAGGTTCTGCAAGGCGATCGCGAAGGCAAACACTTCGCGCCCCCAGCCGAACTGCGCACTCATCGGCGACAGGAACAGACCGAAGCCGTGTCGCACGCCCAATGACAACGCCAGAATCAGCGCACTTCCCAGCAACACCCAACCGCACGTACGCCACATCGATGTCATTGTTATTCTCCGTTCGCGGGTATATACCCGCTTAAAACCGGAAAAACCGGCCCTCAGGCCAGTTCGTCCAACAGTCGCAGCAAGGTTTCACGCTTCTCGGCGCCCAGACGATCAATCAATCGCTGTTGCGCCGCTTCCCAGGCCGGCAGCGCTGCCGCAAGGCGCTGTGCACCGGTTTCGGTGAGCCGGACGATGCGGTTACGCATGTCCTCGCCCTCGGCCAGCGCCACCAGGCCCTCGCCTTCGAGCACCCGCAGGTTGCGCCCCAGGGTGCTGCGATCCAGACCCATGGCTTCGGCCAGTTCCGAGATGCTCGGTTGATCCAGACGCTGCAGGTTGCACAGCAAAGAATACTGGGCAACGTTGATCCCGAAGCCGTCGAGAGCGCCGTCGTAATGCCTGCTGACGCCACGAGCGGCGCGACGCAGGTTGGTGCACAAACACTGAGAAGGAAGCATGATGCGTGTATATACCCGCGACTGTGTTAAATCAAGTTACATGTAGTTATTCAAGGACATTTCCGGCGCCTGACGGGCCGCCTTCGCGAGCAAGCCCGCTCCCACAGGGGAATGCATTCCAAGGGTGGGAGCGGGCTTGCTCGCGAAGAGGCCGACACGGTTATAGAGAAATCTCAGGACAACGCCAACCCCACCAACACCGCCATCTCCAGCAATTCCAGCAACGCCCCCGCCGTATCGCCGGTGGTTCCTCCCAGCCGCCGCATCATCACCCGCCGCAGCCAGACAAACCCGACCAACGCGACAACCAGCGCAACAATCGCTTTCACCCCGCCGATCAACAAACAACCCAGCGCACACGCCCCAAGCACCCACCAGCCGGCCCGGCGCGGCAGATGATCCGCCAGTGCCTGCCCCAACCCACCCGCGCGCACATACGGCGTGGTCAGAAACAGCCCCAGCAACGCCGCGCGCCCGAGCAGCGGCACGATGATCAGCATCACTGCATGCCCTTGCTCGATCAGCGCCAGCAACGCGCAGAACTTCAGCAGCAACACCAACACCAGCGTCACCACCGCGATCGGCCCGCTGCGCGGATCCTTCATGATCGTCAACGTGCGCTCGCGATCACCGAAACCACCGAGCCAGGCATCGGCGCTGTCGGCCAGTCCGTCGAGGTGCAGCGCGCCGCTGAGCAGCACCCACACTGTCAGCAACAGCGCCGCATGCAGCAACAACGGCGCGCCGGCCAACGCCAGGTTGAATGCCCAGAGGATCCCTCCGAACAGCAATCCCACCAGCGGATAAAACAACAGCGAACGCCCAAGCTGTTGCGGCTCCGGCATCCCCGGCAGACGAATCGGCAAACTGCTGAGAAATTGCAGGGCGATCCACAGTGGCAGCATCTCAGTGACCTTCCTTGAGCACGCCATCGGCTTCGACGCTGAGCGCAAACAGCGAAGCATGCGCGACTTCGACATTGAGCAACTGCTCACGCGGCAAACCACGCGCCTGCGCCAGCAACAGGCGCATCACGCCGCCATGACTGATCAGCAAAATGCGTTCACCGGCATGGGCCTGATGCAAACGCGCAACCGCGCCCAGCACGCGAGCCGCAAACTCACTGACCGGCTCACCCTGCGGCGGGGTGAAGGCATAGGGATCAGCCCAGAACAGCCCCAGCGCTTCGGCATCAGTCTCCATCAACGCCGCTGCGCTCTGGCCTTCCCAGGCACCGAAGTGCAGTTCCTGCAGATCCGTTTCCAACTGCACCGGCAAATTCAGTTGCTCGCCCAGCTCTGCGGCAAACCGTGCACAACGCTGCAGCGGCGAACTGATCAGCCTATCCCACGGCCCGCCCGCGACCACCGCGGCACGCATCTGTGCCCACCCCTTTTCGGTGAGCGCATCATCGAGACTGCCGCGCAAACCGCCGCCCAGCTCAGTCTCACCATGGCGCAGCAGGTCCAGACGCAACGTCATGCCGGACGATCCGCCACTGCGGCTTCGGCGAACGTCGCCATCTGCCCGTGCAGGTCGCAGGCCAAACGCAATAGCGGCACGGCCAACGCCGCGCCGCTGCCTTCGCCCAGACGCAGGCCGAGCTCCAGCAACGGTTCGGCGTTAAGGGTTTCCAGCACATGGCGATGGCCCGGCTCGGCCCCACGATGACCGAACAGCAGCCACTCGCGGCAGGCCGGATTCAGCCGCACCGCGACCAACGCGGCGACCGTGCAGATAAAGCCGTCGACCAGCACCGCGACGCCTTCCTGCGCACAAGCCAGGTACGCACCGACCAGTGCGGCGATTTCAAAACCGCCGAGGTTGAACAGGGTTTGCAGCGCATCGCCACGTTGCGCCGCGTGCAGCGCCAGTGCGCGCTCGATCACTTGTGCTTTATGGCTGACGCCTTCGGCATTCAACCCGGTGCCGGGACCGGTCAGGTGCACCACCGGGCAATCGAGCAAGGCACACGCCAGCGCACTGGCGGCAGTGGTGTTGCCGATGCCCATTTCGCCGCCGATGAACAACTGCGCGCCCGCCGCTTTGGCGCGCAGCACGCTGTCACGACCGGCCTGCAAGGCGAGCTCGCCCTGCGCCTGGGTCATCGCCGCGCCCTTGACGAAGTTCGCCGTGCCCGGCCCAATGTTCAGATGACGCACGAACGGCAGATTCAACGACGGCGTCACGGTGCCCAGATCGACCACTTCCAGACGCGCATCGAGCTGCCGCGCCAGCACGCTGATCGCCGCGCCGCCGCTGACGAAGTTGAGCAGCATCTGCCCGGTGACTTCCTGCGGGAACGCGGAAACGCCTTCCGCGACCACCCCGTGATCACCGGCAAAAATCGCGATCCAGACTTGGTCGAGCGTCGGCTTGATCTGTCCCTGCAATCCGGCCAGTTGCACCGCCACGCTTTCGAGGCGACCGAGGGAGCCGGCCGGTTTGGTCAGTTGCTGTTGGCGCGCCGCCGCCTGTTCAACGATCTCGGCATTCACGGATTGGCACGGGTTCAACCACCACGCTTGAGTCATAACGCAGGTCCTTTCAGGGTCAGGGGCAGGCCGGCGACGGTCAGGACGACTCGCTGACAACGCTCGGCCAGAGCTTGATGCAGCCAACCGGCTTCATCGACGTAGCGGCGAGTCAATTCGCCCAGCGGCACGACACCCATTCCGGTCTCGTTGCTGACAAAAATGATTTCCCCCGGCAATGACGCCAGGCAGTCCAGCAGGGCTTCACGCTCGGCGGCGAGACGCGCGGCGTCATCGAGCATCAGCAGATTGGTCAGCCACAGGGTCAGGCAATCCACCAGCAGGCAACGCTCGGCACTGGCGTTTTCACGCAGGACGCGGGCCAGTTGCAGCGGTTCTTCGATCAACGCCCATTCGGCCGGACGCCGGGCGCGGTGATGGGCGACGCGTTCGTTCATCTCACCGTCCAGCGGCTGGCTGGTGGCGATGTAAGTGACCGCCAGTTGGCTGTCGCTGGCGAGTTTTTCCGCCAGGCGACTTTTGCCGGAGCGGGCGCCGCCGAGGATCAGTTGGAGCATGGTTCATTCCTTCAAATTAGCGGTGTACCGACTTCAGTCATCGCGAGCAGGCTCACTCCTACAGGAGATCGCATTCCCCTGTAGGAGTGAGCCTGCTCGCGATGAATCCACCTCAAATCCCGCAGAGCTGACGCAACAATTCAGTATCCAGATGCTGCTCCACCAGATCCGCCAACCGCTCGATATCGCGCTCGCGCAAGCCGTGGTAATCCACCTCCTGCACATCGCTCAACCCGGCCCAACGCAGCAACGCGGCACTGGCTTGCGGTGATTCGAACAAGCCATGCAGATAAGTGCCGAACACCTGCCCGTCCAGACTCTGCGCGCCGTCGCAACGACCGTCATCCAGATGCACCGCCGCATTCTCCAGCGCCGGCCCCACCGTCACGCCCGCATGGATTTCATAGCCACTGACCTCGGCGTTTTCCAGCGCCAGATGCCCACGGACATTGCGCAATTGCTTCTCGGCTTCAAGCGTGGTTTCGAACGCCAGCAAGCCCAGACCTGCACTGGAACCCCGCGCGCCTTCCAGGCCCAGCGGATCGTGCACTTGCTCGCCGAGCATTTGCAGACCGCCGCAGATCCCCAGCAACTTGCCGCCATAGCGCAAGTGCCGATTGATCGCCGCGTCCCAGCCATTGGCGCGCAGATACGCCAGATCGCTGCGCACGCTTTTCGAGCCGGGCAGGATGATCAGGTCGGCGGCAGGGATCGCCTGCCCCGGGCCGATGAATTGCAGATCGACCTGCGGGTGCAGACGCAACGGATCGAAGTCCGTGTGATTGCTGATGCGCGGCAGCACCGGCACCACCACTTTCAGCACTTGCTCAGCCTTGTCGGTCTGGCGCTGGTCGATGCCGTCCTCGGCCTCCAGATGCAGGTCCATCACGTATGGCAGCACGCCCACCACCGGTTTGCCGGTGCGCTGTTCCAGCCAGTCGAGGCCCGGTTGCAGCAAGGCAATGTCACCGCGAAAACGGTTGATGATGAAGCCCTTGACCCGCGCCTGTTCGCTCGGCGACAGCAGCTCCAGCGTGCCGACCAGATGCGCGAAAACGCCGCCGCGATTGATGTCGGCGATCAGCAGCACCGGGCAATCCACCGCTTCGGCAAAGCCCATGTTGGCGATGTCGCCGGCACGCAGATTGATCTCGGCCGGCGAGCCAGCGCCTTCGACCATCACCAGCGGATACGCCGCGCTGAGCCGCTCGTGCGACGCGAGCACCGCTTGCATGGCGATGGCTTTGTAGTCGTGATACGCCACCGCGTTCATGCTGGTGACCGCGCGGCCATGGATGATTACCTGCGCGCCGGTGTCGCTGTTGGGCTTGAGCAACACCGGGTTCATGTCGGTGTGCGGTTCGAGATGCGCGGCTTGCGCCTGCACCGCTTGCGCCCGGCCGATCTCGCCGCCGTCGGCGGTCACCGCGCTGTTGAGCGCCATGTTCTGCGGTTTGAACGGCACCACTGCCACACCCTGACGGGTGGCCCAGCGGCACAGCGCCGTCACCAGCGTGCTTTTACCGGCGTCGGACGTGGTGCCCTGAACCATCAAGGTTGTCATTGGGTTTCCTTGGCGAAAGCTTGCAGCGCCTGTTCGAGACGCGCTTCTTCAGCGGCGTTGGCAGGCAGGCCGAAACGCAGGCTGCTGTTGTGGGTGAAGATGCGCAGGAGGATGCCGCGTCGGGCCATGAACTCGTGCAGCGCAGGCGCGTGCTCGGTGATCAGCCACTGAAACAACGCGCAACCGCCCTGAGGTTTGAAGCCATAGCGCTCCAGCAACAACGCGAGGCGCTCACTGGCTTCATCGCTGCGAATGCGTTGCCGGGTGTGCGCTTCGGTGTCTTGCAGACAGGCCTGACCGAGCACCCGCGTCGGCCCGCTGACCGCCCAGGGTCCGACCTGTTCCGCGAGCAATCTGAGCAACTTGCGCTCGGCCAGCACAAAGCCCAGACGCACCCCGGCCAGACCGAAAAACTTGCCGAAGGAACGCAGAACAATCAAACCGATCTGGTGGGTATGCGGCGCCAGACTCAGCTGCGGTGTGTTATCCATGAACGCTTCATCGACCACCAGCCAGCCGCCTCGCTGAGCCAGCCGCGCGTGCCAGTCGAGCAGTCGCGCCGGGGTCAGGCTCAGGCCGGTGGGGTTGTTCGGATTGACCACCACCAGCACGTCGAGGCTGTCGAGGAAGAATTCGACTTCCTGCTCCAGCACTTCGCGCACGATGTAACCGCTGCGGCGCCAGGCTTCGGCGTGCTCGGCATAACACGGCGACAACACGCCGACCTTGCCGGCGCGACGCAAACGCGGCAGCAACTGGATCGCCATTTGCGAACCGGCCACCGGCAGCACCTGCGAGGCACCGTAATAATCGCACGCGGCCTGCTCCAGGCCGTCGTCGGTTTCCGGCAAGCGTGCCCAGGCGCGCAACGGAATCTCCGGGACCGCAAACGGCCACGGCGCGAGGCCGCTGGACAAGTCGAGCCAGTCAGCCTCGGCAATCCCGTAATCGAGTGCAGCCTTGCGCAGCCGGCCACCGTGCTCAAGCATAGAACTCAGCCCCCACGCAGAGAATCAGCAGCCATAACCATACCCCGCGCTGGACCAATTGCCAGCCGCGATCAATCGAATCGGCATCGGCCGGCGAACCTTCGCCCAGTTGCGGACGCTCATGCAGTTCGCCGTGATAGATCGCCGGGCCGCCCAGTTCGACATTCAATGCACCGGCACCGGCCGCCATCACCGGACCGGCATTCGGGCTGTCCCATTGCGGGCCCTGGCTGCGCCAGCATTTCCAGGCGAGCCGGGTGTTGCCCAGCAGCGCGTAGGTCAGCGCCACCAGCCGGGCCGGAATATAGTTGAGCACGTCGTCGATTTTTGCCGCGCACCAGCCGAAGCGTTCGAAGCGTTCGTTGCGATAGCCCCACATAGCGTCGAGCGTATTGCTCAGGCGATAGAGCACCACGCCCGGCGCGCCGGCCACGACAAACCAGAACAGCGCGGCGAACACCGCGTCACTGCCGTTCTCCAGTACCGACTCGGTGGCCGCGCGCGCGACGGCGGTGCTGTCCAGTTCGCTGGTCTGGCGACTGACCAGATAGCCGACGCGTTTGCGCGCCTCTTCCAGATCATCAGCGCGCAAGGCGGCGGCTACCGGCGCGACATGCTCACCGAGGCTGCGCATGCCGAGGGCGCAATACAGCGCAAGAATCTCGACGATCCAGCCTACATACGGTGCCCAGGAAAACGCGGTGGCGAGCAAGGTCAGCGGCAGCACCGCAATCACCCAGGCGGTGACCCCGTGACTGCGCCAGCCACGCCCGCCCGCATTGAAACGGCGCTCGATGCGCCCGGCAAAATTGCCGAACGCCACCAGCGGATGCCAGCGTTTCGGTTCACCCAGCAGCGCATCCAGCGCGACCGCGGCGACACTCAACAACGCCACACTCATTGACTCACTCCCCAATAATTTTCGTACAGCAACTCATTGAGCGGCCGCGCCTGCGCCCACCCTTCGAGTACCAGCATCGGCGCCGGATAGAATTCCTTGACCGGCCCCAGACACAACACCGCCAACGGCTTGGCCCCGGCCGGCAACTGCAGCAGATCGGCCAGTGCTTGCGGTTCGAACAGCGACACCCAGCCCATGCCCAGTCCTTCGGCACGGGATGCCAGCCACAGGTTCTGAATCGCGCAGGACAGCGAGGCCATGTCCATTTCCGGCAGCGTACGACGGCCGAAAATGTGTTTTTCGCGATCGTCCATCAGTGCTGCGACCAACACCTCGGCGCAGTCGTTGATGCCTTCGACTTTGAGTTTCATGAACTCATCGCTGCGCTCGCCGAGGGCTTCGGCGGTACGCACACGTTCTTCTTCGACGAGGTTCTGGATCTGCCCGCGCAGGGCACGATCGCTGATGCGGATGAAGCGCCATGGCTGCATCAGGCCGACGCTGGGCGCCTGATGCGCGGCTTCGAGTAGACGGCGCAGCAGCTCCGGCTCGACCGTGCCGCCGGTGAAGTGGCGCATGTCGCGGCGTTCGGCGATGGCTTTATAGACCGCTGTGCGCTCGGCCTCAGTGAATGCGTTGTCGCTCATGGCCTCTTCGCGAGCAAGCCCGCTCCCACAGGGGTTAGGTGATCCAATGTGGGAGCGGGCTTGCTCGCGAAAGCGGCCTCAAGATCTGGCACAAACAGTGCCGCGATAGCCGCAGGATTCGACGGAAAGTAGAAATGCACGTACGACGCCGTCATCCGCCCTTCCCGATAAACCGCCTCGGCCCCGCGCCCGCCATTCGGGCTGATGCCCCGGGCAATCGGCGTCAGTTCGGTGCTGGTCAGGGAATGGTGATAGGTGTGACCGCGCAACGAACCTTCCGGCAGATCCACCGCTTGCAGTGCCAGTGCCGCCAGACGTTTTTGCATCACCGCCTCACCGCGCAGCAGCCCCACCAGTTCGGCGCGGGTGCCATCGACATCGGTCAACGCGTCGAGCAGATAGAGCATGCCGCCGCACTCGGCGAGCAGTGGTTTGCCGGCGGCGTGGTGCGCACGGATTGCATCAAGCATTGCCACGTTTTGCGATAGCGCGACATGGTGCAATTCCGGATAACCGCCGGGCAGATACAGACTGTCGGCCTCGGGCAATTGCGTATCGCGGATCGGCGAGAAGAAACTCAACTCGGCGCCCATCGCCCGTAGCAGGTCGAGACTGGCGCCATAGGTGAAGGCAAAGGCCTCATCGCGAGCGACGGCGATGCGCACGCCGTCGAGCAGCGGTTCAGCGCTGATCATTTCAGGCGCGGCGAATTCCACGGCCGGTGGCAGCGCTACCTCGCAACTGCTGGCCAAGGCTTCGGCGGCGGCGTCGAGACGCAGATCCAGATCATTCAGTTCACTGGCCTGCACCAGACCGAGATGGCGGCTCGGCAACTCGATCCCGGTCTCGCGGGACAGCGCGCCGTACCAGCGCAAACCTTCGGTGAGGCTGCCTTCGAGCAATTGCGCATGACGCAAAGTGCCGACACGGTTGGCCAGCACGCCGGCAAAAGGCAAATCCGGCTGGTAACGCGCCAGCCCCAACGCCAATGCGCCGAAGGTCTGGGCCATGGCGGTGCCGTCGATCACGCCGAGTACCGGCACGCCGAAATGCCGCGCCAGATCGGCGCTGGACGGCGTGCCGTCGAACAGGCCCATCACGCCTTCGATCAGGATCAGATCGGCTTCGGCGGCGGCTTCCCATAACAGACGGCGGCTTTCCTGCTCGCCGACCATCCACATGTCCAGTTGATACACCGGCGCACCGCTGGCGCGCTCGAGAATCATCGGGTCAAGGAAGTCCGGGCCGCACTTGAACACGCGCACCTTGCGCCCCTGATTGCGATGCAAGCGAGCGAGCGCGGCAGTGACGGTGGTCTTGCCCTGACCGGAGGCCGGCGCGGCGATTAGTACCGCCGGGCAGTGACGTGGTTGATTCAAAGTTCGACGCCTTTCTGCGCTTTGATGCCAGCCTGGAAGGCGTGTTTGAGCATGCCCATTTCGGTAACGGTATCGCCCATCTCGATCATTTCCGGCTTGGCCGCACGACCGGTGACGATCACGTGTTGCATCGGCGGACGCGCCTGCAGGTCGCTGAGCACTCGATCCAGATCGAGGTAGCCGTGCTTGAGGGCGATGTTCAGTTCGTCCAGCACCACCAGGCCAATCGACGGATCGCGCAGCAGCTCGCGGGACACTGCCCACGCGGCTTCGGCGGCGGCGATGTCACGCTGGCGATCCTGGGTTTCCCAGGTGAAGCCCTCGCCCATCACGTGAAAACGCACTTGTTCAGGGAAGCGGCGGAAGAACAGCTCCTCGCCAGTGCTGTTGCGGCCCTTGATGAACTGCACCACGCCGCACTGCATGCCATGGCCCATGGCGCGAGCGAGCATGCCAAACGCCGAGCTGCTTTTGCCTTTGCCATTGCCGGTCAGCACCAGCACCAGGCCGCACTCGTCAGGCGAATTGGCGATGCGCTCGTCGATCACGGCTTTTTTGCGCTGCATACGCGCCAGATGGCGTTCGTCACGCTCGGGGGAATCGGTCATGGGGGAGCTCTCCGTTGAGGCTGGATAACGGCGGGCAGGCACAAGAATAGACGGCAAAAAGCCTGGCATCGCCCACCGTGATGCCGCTGGATGGATCAGGCCGGTCTCCGGGCTCATGAGCGGCGAATCGCCTGACTGCGCGCCTTCCCGTGTCTGTCGACCCAGTGGCTCAATGCGCAGTTTTCACTCATTTACCGTTGCGGGGGCAGCGCCGGGATCGTGATCGTGCTTCGCCTGAAGACAACCCTCACCGGCTTCCCTGTTTCACTCTGTCGACATGCGTCACAGAGCACCTGAAACAAGCCGCGAAGGTTAGAGGGTTGGGGGTGGAGCGTCAATTAAAGAGGGGGCCGTCGGGCGAATAACTGCCGTCGATCAATTATCTGACGCCAATCTTGTGCCACACTGAGACAAGTGATATCAAAGAGCCATGCTTTTGATTGAAAAGCACATCACAACAATAAGGATGATGACGATGCAAGGCATGATCATCAGCAACCCGCGCCTGGAATTCCTGCGCCCGATGCTGGAACGCTGGTTTGACTGTATCGACCGCTACAACGCCATTCGCGGCGACAACGACACCCCTTACTGGCATGACGAGAAAGCCAATCTCGGCTTGCTCTCCGCGGCAGCCTGGATGGCCGAGCTGGTGACCCTTTGTGATACCTCGACCCGAAAGCAGAACGAGGAAGGCGAACGCAATGCCCGCGCCGATCTGTTCATCGCCGGCGCCGAAGACCGCGCCTACCTTCAGGCCACCCAGCGCTGGCCACGGGTCAACAACCTCAATCTGACCCAGGCCCTGCTGGACATCACCAGCGACGCCAAACGCATCAGCTTCGCCAGCGACCTCAAGCTCGGCTGCCTGTTCGTCGCCCCGCAAAAAGCCCAACACAGCGCCAGCCCCGAAGAGTTGCAGGACATGGTCGACGACCTGCAAAAGGAACACTGCTGCGCAGTAGCCTGGTATTTCCCCTATGCCTACCGCAAGTTGCGCAGCGAAGCGGGCAACTATCACCCGGGCATCGCCGTGCTGTTCAAAGAGGCCCGTGGTTGAGCGGTTGAACCATCGGGTGCGCGCACTCCTCTATGATTAGGCATGCATTCATAGGGAAGATCAGTAATGCGCAAAACCCAACTCGCTCTCGTCATCGCCCTCGCCGGAGGGCTCGCCGCCTGCGGTGAATCCTCCAGCCTGCAAGTTTCTGACGGCACCGGTCCGTCACCGAAGCTGCCTGAACCAAACAAAACCCTGATCCCGACGGTGAACATCGCCCCGGCGGTCGGCTGGCCTGCAGGCGGTAAACCGACCGCCGTAGCCGGTACGCAAGTCGCAGCATTCGCCGAAGGCCTCGATCATCCGCGCTGGCTCTACGTGCTGCCCAACGGTGACGTGCTGGTGGCGGAAACCAACGCTCCGCCCAAGCCTGACGACAGCAGCGGCATTCGTGGCTGGGTGATGAAGAAAGTCATGGGCAAGGCCGGCGCTGGTGTGCCGAGCCCGAACCGCATCACCCTGTTGCGCGACGCCGACCACGACGGCGTGGCCGAGACCCGCACGGTGTTTCTTCAAAATCTCAATTCGCCGTTTGGCATGACCCTGGTCGGTAACGATTTGTACGTCGCTGACACCGATCGCCTGCTGCGCTTCCACTACGAATCCGGCGCGACCGAGATCAAGACCCAGCCGATCAAAGTCACCGATCTGCCGGGCGGCACGCTGAACCATCACTGGACCAAAAATGTCATCGCCAGCAAGGACGGCAGCAAGCTGTACGTCACTGTCGGCTCGAACAGCAACGTCGGCGAGAATGGTCTGGATAAAGAAGAAGGTCGCGCGGCGATCTGGGAAGTCGATCGCGCCACCGGCAACCACCGGATCTTCGCCTCGGGCATCCGCAACCCCAACGGCCTCGCGTGGGAACCGACCACGGGTGCGCTGTGGACAGCGGTCAATGAGCGTGACGAGATCGGCAGCGACCTGGTGCCGGACTACATCACCTCGGTCAAGGACGGTGGCTTCTATGGCTGGCCCTTCAGCTATTACGGTCAGCACGTGGATGTGCGAGTTAAGCCGCAAAATCTGGATCTGGTGGCCAAAGCTATCGCCCCGGACTACGCCGTCGGCCCGCACACTGCCTCGCTGGGCCTGACCTTCGCCGAAGGCAACAGCCTGCCGGCGCAGTTCAAGGAAGGCGCGTTCATCGGCCAACACGGCTCGTGGAACCGCAAACCGCACAGTGGCTATAAAGTGATATTCGTACCGTTCGCGGCCGGCAAGCCAAACGGAGCACCGATGGATGTGCTGACCGGTTTCCTCGACAAGGACGAGAACGCTTTGGGTCGCCCGGTAGGCGTGGTGATCGACCAGCAAGGTGGTTTGCTGGTGGCGGATGATGTGGGGAACAAGGTTTGGCGGGTTTCGTCCGCCAAGTAACTTTGGCCGGCCCCAAAACAACTGTAGGAGTGAGCCTGCTCGCGATGAAGGTGTCACATTCAACATCAGTGTTGATTGATCAACCGCTATCGCGAGCAGGCTCACTCCTACATTGGATTGTGAGCTATTTGAACTAGGGGTTATGCGCCAGATGCTCCGGCTGCAACACCCGCTTGGCACTCAGGTACGCCTTCTGCCAGTACGCCTTCGACAGACTGTCCAGCTTCACCGTGCCGCCGGTGGCTGGCGCGTGCACGAAGCGCCCTTCGCCGACGTAGATCCCCGCATGGCTGACCTGCGAGCCGCCGTTGGTGGCGAAGAAGATCAGGTCGCCAGTCTGCAAACCCTCTTTGCCGACATTCGGCGCCTGCATCACGATCATCTCGCGCGTCGAACGCGGCAAAGAGATACCGGCGGCATCGCGGTAGACGAAACCGATCAGGCCGCTGCAATCGAACCCGGAATCCGGTGTGTTGCCGCCCCAGCGATAAGGCGTGCCAACCAGCCCCAGCGCGCGAAACAGCACGTCTTCAGCAGCCGGCGAAAAAGCCTGGGAAGGCCCGAACACCACCGGAGCGCGCACCACGGGCGCAGGCGGCGGAGTGCGGCTGGCGCAGGCGCTGAGCAGCGCTGCGAAGAAAATCACTGCGAGGCGGGCCGACATCGTCATAAGCAGAACATCCTGATCTGGCTGCGGCTTTCTCTGCCGAATGGACAGAAACAAAACCGCCTGCGGAGCACGCAGGCGGTTTGCCATCAATATAGATACAGGATTCTAGCGGCTACGCGGCAAACTTCAAGTAAGACTTTAACTTCACCTTGTAAAGTCTAGGTCTACTCCCTTGCCAAGCACCGTTTTTGTCGCCACGGACGTGGCGACAACGGGGGAATTACTTGCGAGCGGTGACCACGGTCGGAGCCATCGCGAGGGCGCGCTTGGCTTCGATGAAGGTCTTGCTCCAGTAGCTGTCACCCAGGCTGTCGATGCGAACACCGCCGCTGCGACGACTGCTGGAGTGGATGAACTGATTGTCACCCAGGTAAATCCCGGCGTGGCTTACACGACCGCGACGACCATTGGTAGCGAAGAACAGCAGATCGCCGGGCTCAAGGTTGCCGCGCGAGACCAGAGGCGCATCCACGTTGATCATTTCACGGGTGGAGCGCGGCAGATTCATGCCGGCTTCTTCGCGGAACAGATAACCGATGAAACCGCTGCAGTCGAAGCCGGCTTCAGAGGTGCCGCCGAAACGGTAACGGGTACCGATCAGGGACATGCCGCGTTCAAGGATACTGTCGGCCAGAACCGGAAGCTCGTACGGCTTCTTGTTGAAGTCCGAGAGTTCTTTTTCGGTGTCCAGCTCTTCCTGGTAAATAACGGAAGACTGGGCAGTGGCAGAATTTTTAACCTGCTGAGGCTGCTCTTGAACTGGAGAATGAGCAGCGCAACCGAACAACAGGGTGACGAGTGCGAGAGGCACGAGGGGTGCGAAGCGATTTAGCATGGGCACGACCGTGGCTGAAGTTGTAAAGAAGCCGAGACTATGCCCGCTATCGGCCTCATTTGCAAATTCAATCGATCTTTTTGTGACTTCCCGGTTTCTCGTTTACATCTAAGCGCTTAAGCCCATTTGACTCGATACGCGGTCTGCATACGTTGCGGAAACGCGGATTTTCTGGCGCCAGAAACATGTCGAAACGTGCTGAAAGCCTCGTATTTAAAGGGCTGGCTACCAACCGAGGGTCTCTTTCAGGAACGGAATCGTCAGCTTGCGTTGCGCCTGCAACGAGGCCTGATCCAGCTGTTCGAGCAGGTCGAACAATGCACTCATGCTGCGGGTGCCGCGAGTCAGAATAAAGTGTCCGACTTCATCGGTCAGATGCAGACCGCGACGCGACGCGCGCAATTGCAGGGCACGCAATTTGTCTTCATCGGAGAGCGGACGCATCTGGAAGATCAGCGCCAGGGTCAGGCGCGATTTGAGGTCAGCCAGCTTCACCGGCAGCTCGCGCGGCGAGGTTGAAGCGGCAATCAGCAAACGTCGACCGCTGTCACGCAGGCGGTTGAACAGATGAAACATCGCCTCTTCCCAGTCCGGCTTGCCGGCAATCACCTGCAAGTCATCCAGGCAGACCAGTTCGTACTGCTCAAGGTTGTCGAGGATTTCGATACCACGATCCATCAGCTCGGCCAGCGGCAGATACACCGCCGGCTCACCCATCTGCTCGAAACGCAGACATGCCGCCTGCAACAGATGCGTACGCCCTACCCCATGCTTGCCCCACAGGTAGATGAGGCTTTCGGTCCAGCCGGCGTCGGCTTCGCATAGGCGCTCGACATAGCCGAGTGCAGCGGCATTGGCGCCTGGGTAGTAGTTGATGAAGGTGGCGTCGTCACGCAGACGCACACCTAGGGGCAGCTGAATCGGTTTCATGCTGACTGAACAGTTCTCAAGGAACCGTTAGTGGCCTCTGTGTAAAGTTTGCGAAGTTTATACCCGTGAAGCTGAGCGCACAATGCGACAGACCCCAAGCAAAATCAAAGGTTTGCGTTAACACGCTGGTTTTATGACAGTTTCTCTGACGCGGTATCGAACGAACCCGCCGCAAAACCCGGGCCAACCCGGCACAACCGGGCCGCCCTTGATCGAATTACAACTCGGGCTCATCTGCCCCGCTGTAAATATCCGAGTCCTTGTACAAATCGTGCACGTGACGCACCAGCACCATGATCACCGCCGCCACCGGCAATGCCAGCAGCACTCCGGTAAAGCCGAACAGCTCGCCGCCGGCCAGGATCGCGAAGATCACCGCCACCGGATGCAGGCCGATCCGGTCGCCGACCAGCAGCGGCGTCAGCACCATGCCTTCCAGCGCCTGCCCGACCATGAACACCGCAACGATGCCGATCATCGGGTACAGGTCGCCACCGAACTGGAACAGCCCGGCAATCAGCGCCGCGCCAATGCCGATCACAAAACCCATGTACGGCACGATGGCCGCGAGGCCTGCGATCAGGCCGATCAACAGCCCCAATTCCAGACCAACAATCATCAGACCCGCTGCGTAGATCACGCCCAGCGCCAGCATCACCAGCAGTTGCCCGCGCACGAAAGCGCCGAGCACTTCGTGGCACTCACCGGCGAGCGAGACGATGGTTTCTTCACGATCACGCGGCAACAGGCTGCGGATCTTGGCCATCATCACGTCCCAGTCGCGCAGCAGATAAAAACTCACCACTGGGATCAGCACCAGATTCGCCAGCCAGCCGATCAGCGCCAGACTCGAGGCCGTCGCCTGACTCAGCACCACACCGACGATGTCAGTGGTCTGCCCCATGTGTTCGCTGATCGCCGCCTTGACCTTGTCGAACTTCCAGAAGCCGTCAGACAGGCCCAGCTTCGATTGCGCCCACGGCAGCGCCGTGTGCTGCAGCCAGTCAAGCATTTGCGGCGCCAACTCATACAAACGCACCAACTGCTTGGCAAGCATCGGCACCAGCACCAACAGCAACGTGGTGACGATCAGAGTGAACAAGGCGAACACCGCGATCACACCCCAGGTTCGCGACAAACCGAGTTTCTCCAACCGATCCACCAGCGGATCGAACAGATACGCCAGCAGCAGCGCCACCAGAAACGGCGTGAGGATCGGATGCAGCAACCACACAAACGCGCAAAGCAGGACTACCCCACCGAGCCAGAACCAACGCCGCGTATCGGCCATTTACCACTCCCACTGCTTCTATATAAGGAAAGACTTACCAGCGAAACCGCAACGAAGGTGCTACCGGTGCAGGCGCCGGAGCCGCAACAGGCGCTGCACCTGCCACCGCTGGCTGCGGCGCTGCCACTGGCGTCGGTGCTTCGGCCGGCAACTCCTGCAACTTCGCCAACGACAACTGCGCGCGCAACTGATCGGCACTGCCGTTGACCCGATACACGATGCGATCACCATCGACACTTTGCAGACGCACACCGAAGGGTTCGAGTAACCGCAGCAGCGTGGCGTAATGCTCAAGATTCATACCCTGCACTTCGAGGGTCTGTTGGCCCGAAGCACCAGGCTTGGCGACAAAGCGCGGCGCCAGACGCTCGGCCACCGCCAGCATCACCGCATCGGCCACGGCAGCCTGGTCGGCGCCCTGCACACTGCCGGCCTCTTTCTGATCGCCCAGCCACAGATGCCACTTGGCCTGCCACTGCCCGCCCTCTTCGTGCGCATGCA
Source organism: Pseudomonas sp. YL2 (assembly GCF_023063025.1). Classification (NCBI taxonomy): domain Bacteria; kingdom Pseudomonadati; phylum Pseudomonadota; class Gammaproteobacteria; order Pseudomonadales; family Pseudomonadaceae; genus Pseudomonas; species Pseudomonas sp. YL2. The sequence goes on from NZ_JAJSLU010000003.1 coordinate 44,272, forward strand.
CCGCCAGCAACGCATCCGCGCCGTAACGCTCCGAAGCGCCGCGCAATGGCGCGGGATCGGTGCCATCCAGCACTGGCGCGGTGGCCACCAGTTGCTCACTCAGATCCGCCAGCGGCAAACGCAGCGGCAAGCCGCGATGCTGAGCCGCAGAGCGCAACGGTGCAGCCGCTGCCTGACCGTCGCCGACCAGGCTCGAACCTTCAGTCGCATCATTCAGCCACCAGCTCAGAATCGACGGCCGACTCGCCCCCCACAATGACAGCCCGGCCCGGCGCAGCGCCTGCTCGGTGGTGGCCGGATCGAAATCGACCTTGAGCACCTCCGGCGGCCCGGCATCGAAACCGAACTGACTGATGATCTGCTGCGGATCCTTGCGAATCGCCGCCAGCCCGGGATTTTGCGGCGCCTTGGGGTCACCGGTCAGGCGCAACACCAGCGTATCCAGTGCCGCCTGAGTGGCGCGATCACGCTCTTCCGGCGCCTGACTACTGACCGGCTGGCGCACTTGATAGAGACCCTTGAGGTTTTCGGCATGACTCGCCAAGCTGACCAACGACAAACAACCCACAACCAACAATTTACAAAAACGCATGGAAAATTCCCGTCGACAGGAGCGGCTGGAACAGGCCGCGTGAACCGGTTAAGCAAGGCTGTGACAATCTGCCATCGCAAAACATTCACACGCTAGCGGTAAGTTTTTGCACAGTGATAACGATAGACGGTTAATCGGCACACCTTATACAGGCAGCCGCCCGGCACAATTGCAAAAAATTTCAGTCGATTATGCCCCTGCCCGTCGGCGCGAGGATGGCCGCTGCCCCTCAAGCCTGATAAAATCGCGCGCCTTCGCAGACCGGCAACAGCCGGGCACCCCGAAATTCGCGTAAGGCCATCGCCCTCTCGATTTCGATGTTCCCGCTGAACTCGGTCGTTACCCCTGAATCCCCTCCCCTAAAGGCCTGGATCATGAGCAAGCAACCCTCCCTGAGCTACAAGGACGCCGGTGTAGACATCGACGCCGGTGAAGCATTGGTCGAACGCATCAAGAGCGTCGCCAAGCGCACTGCGCGCCCGGAAGTCATGGGCGGCCTGGGCGGTTTCGGCGCCCTCTGCGAGATCCCGGCCGGTTACAAACAGCCGGTGCTGGTTTCCGGTACTGATGGCGTCGGCACCAAGCTGCGCCTGGCGCTGAACCTGAACAAGCACGACAGCATCGGCCAGGACCTGGTCGCCATGTGCGTCAACGATCTGGTGGTGTGCGGCGCAGAACCGCTGTTCTTCCTCGACTACTACGCCACCGGCAAGCTGAACGTCGACGTAGCTGCCACCGTGGTCACCGGTATCGGTGCAGGCTGCGAACTGGCTGGCTGCTCCCTGGTCGGCGGCGAAACCGCTGAAATGCCTGGCATGTACGAAGGCGAAGACTACGATCTGGCCGGCTTCTGCGTCGGCGTCGTGGAGAAAGCCGAAATCATCGACGGCTCGAAAGTCGCCACCGGTGACGCACTGATCGCCCTGCCATCGTCCGGCCCGCACTCCAACGGCTACTCGCTGATCCGCAAGATCATCGAAGTGTCGGGTGCCGACATTGAAACCGTACAGCTCGACGGCAAGCCGCTGACCGAACTGCTGATGGCCCCGACCCGCATCTACGTGAAGCCGCTGCTCAAGCTGATCAAAGACACCGGTGCGGTCAAAGCCATGGCCCACATCACCGGTGGCGGCCTGCTGGACAACATTCCGCGCGTTCTGCCAAAAGGCGCTCAGGCCGTGGTTGACGTGGCCAGCTGGACTCGCCCGGCGGTCTTCGACTGGCTGCAAGAGAAAGGCAACGTCGACGAGACCGAAATGCACCGCGTACTGAACTGCGGCGTCGGCATGGTGATCTGCGTGGCTCAGGAGCACGTTGAAGTGGCCCTGAACACCCTGCGTGATGCCGGCGAGCAGCCTTGGGTCATCGGCCAGATCGCTGCCGCTGCCGAAGGCGCTGCCCAGGTTGATCTGCAGAACCTTAAGGCTCATTAATGTCCGCAACCTGTGATGTCGTGGTGCTGTTGTCCGGCACCGGCAGTAACTTGCAGGCTCTGATCGACAGCACGCGGACCGGCGACAGCCCGGTCCGCATCGCTGCGGTGATTTCCAACCGCGCCGACGCCTACGGCCTGCAACGCGCCAGTGACGCGGGTATCGCCACCCGCTCGCTGGATCACAAGGCTTTCGAAGGTCGCGAGGCCTTCGATGCTGCCCTGATCGAACTGATCGACGAATTCAAACCGAAACTCGTGGTACTGGCCGGCTTCATGCGCATTCTCAGCGCTGATTTCGTGCGTCACTACCAGGGTCGTCTGCTCAACATCCACCCGTCGCTGCTGCCCAAATACAAAGGGTTACACACTCATCAGCGCGCGCTCGAGGCCGGCGATGCGGAGCACGGCTGCTCCGTGCACTTCGTCACCGAGGAACTCGATGGTGGACCACTGGTCGTACAGGCAGTAATACCGGTAGAGTTGCACGACACGCCGCAGACACTTGCGCAGCGAGTGCATGTCCAGGAACACCTGATCTACCCGATGGCTGTACGCTGGTTTGCCGAAGGCCGACTGGCACTCGGTGAGCAAGGTGCTTTACTGGATGGCCAGTTACTCGCGGCCAGCGGCCACTTGATTCGACACTAGGAGATTTTATGCGTCGCGCCCTGCTCTTCGCTTGCGCTCTGCTCGCCCTGCCTTTCGCGCAGGCGGCAGACCTTCAACCGTTCTCCGCCAGCTACACCGCCGACTGGAAACAGTTGCCCATGAGCGGCACCGCCGAACGCAGCCTGACCAAGGAAGCCAACGGTGTCTGGAAACTCAGCTTCAAGGCGTCGATGATGATCGCCAGCCTGACCGAAGAAAGCACGCTGACCCTGGACAAGGACACCCTGCTGCCACAGTCCTACCACTTCGAACGTGGTGGTCTGGGCAAAGCAAAAAAGGCTGATCTGGACTTCGACTGGAACAGCAAGATGGTCACCGGCACTGACCGGGGCGACGCGGTGAAGATCCCGCTGAACCGTGGCATGGTCGACAAGTCGACCTATCAGCTGGCGCTGCAGCATGACGTGGCCGCCGGCAAAAAGACCATGAGCTATCAGGTGGTCGACGACGGTGAAGTCGACACCTATGACTTCCGTGTATTGGGTGCCGAGAAAGTCGACACCAAGGCCGGCAAGATCGATGCAATCAAGGTCGAGCGCGTGCGTGACCCGACACAAAGCAAGCGCATCACGGTGCTGTGGTTCGCCAAGGACTGGGATTACCTGCTGGTCCGCCTGCAACAGGTTGAAACCGACGGCAAGGAGTACAACATCATGCTCCAGGACGGCACGGTCAACGGCAAAACCGTTAAAGGCAGCTGATCCGCCGCTACGACGAAAAGCCCCGCAGATGCGGGGCTTTTTTGTGCCTGCGATTTCCAGGCGACACACAAATACTGTGGGAGCGGGCTTGCTCGCGAATGCGGCCTGCCAGCTAACAAAGATGTATCTGGTACAACACCTTCGCGAGCAAGCCCGCTCCCACAGAGGGTGAGTGCAATCACTAAGGGTCAGCTCAGACCGAAAATCTGGCCACCATATTGTTCAAATCCACCGCCAGCCGCGACAGCTCCTGGCTTGCCGCACTGGTCTGATTTGCCCCCGCCGACGTCTGCATCGCCAGATCGCGGATGTTCATCAGGTTGCGGTCCACCTCCCGCGCCACCGCTGCCTGCTCCTCCGAGGCGCTGGCGATCACCAGGTTGCGCTCGTTGATCAAGGTGAACGCCGAGGCAATTTCCTCCAGCGCCAAACCCGCAGCCTTGGCCAGTTCCAGAGTCGAATTGGCGCGGACGCTGCTCTGTTGCATCGAACTGACCGCCGAATCGGTGCCCTGCTGGATGCCACCGATCATCTGCTCGATTTCCTGGGTCGATTGCTGGGTGCGATGGGCCAGCGCCCGCACCTCATCGGCCACCACCGCGAAACCACGCCCGGCATCCCCGGCCCGCGCCGCCTCAATCGCTGCGTTCAGTGCCAGCAGATTGGTCTGCTCGGCAATCGAGCGGATCACGTCGAGCACTTTGCTGATGCCGTGAACCTTCTGCGCCAGATCCTCGACCTGCGTGGCATTGGACGTGACGTCGTCAGCCAGGGACTGGATCGAAGTCACCGTCTGGTTGACCTGCTCGCGCCCATGCTGGGCAATCCGGTCAGACTCGCGCGACGCCTCGGAAGTCGCCACGGCGTTGCTCGCGACCTCTTCCACGGCAGCGGTCATCTGATTGACCGCCGTGGCAGCCTGCTCGATCTCCAGGCTTTGCTGGTGCAGCCCGCGCGTGGCGTCCTCGGTAACGCAACTCAGTTCCTCCGAGGCCGACGCCAACTGGCTGGACGATTCGGAAATCTGCCGAATGGTGTCGCGCAGGTTGCGCTGCATGCTTTTCAGCGCCTGCAGCAGCCGCGCCGGTTCGTCCTTGCCGGAGATACTGATATCGCCCGTCAGGTCACCGCCGGCCACCACTTCCGCCACGCCGAGTGATTGCGCCAGCGGCAGGACGATGCTGCGGGTCAGCAGCAGCGCCAGACCGATGGTGATCAATGCGGTAATGCCAATCATCACCCCGACCCACACCCGCGAATTGATGAAAACCAGGCGCGCGGCTTCGGTGGCAAGGTTGGCGTTGTGCTTGTTCAGCTCGACCAGCTCCTTCAGGGTGACCGCCATGTCGTCGGCCAACGGGCTCATTTCACCGTTGAGAATCGCCGCCGCCTCCTCCACCCGATTCTGTGCGGACAACTGCATGACCTGCGCCTGAAACTCCAGATACCGGTGCTCGGCAACCTTGAAGCGGTCGAACAACTTGCGCTCTTCGGGCAGCACGATCAACACGTCATAGCGTTGTTGCGCTTCGCTCAAGACACCGCGCAGGTCATTGAGCTTGGCGACATTCTGCGCCAGCGCCTGCGGGTCACGATTGAGCAGCAGGCGCATGGTCAGCGCACGCAGGCGCAACATGTCCTGACTCATCTCGCCGACCGCCATCACGCTCGGCAGCCAGTTGTTGTCGACCTCATCAGACTGGGCGCGCATGTTCGCCATTTGCAGCAGGGCGAACGCCCCCAGGGCAAACACCATCAGCGCCAACACACCAAAACCCAGGCCGGCTCGCGGCGCGATATTGAGACTACGGATGCTCATGACTCTGGTTCCTTCCAAAAGCGCTGCATCAACCCTGCAGCTGGTTGCTCTAGAAGGTATCGGCCCGGCGAAAATTTGCGTAAGACCAAAAGGTGATATCAAAAGGCCTTGATACTTCGAACCCTCGGCATTAACGATTCAGCGCGGTTTCCCGGACTTTGCCGCTGTTCGCGGCAATATCGCCAGGAAGTTATCCCGGGCGACTTTCCGCGCGACGTCTTCGGGCAAGGCATCAAGGAACGGCGTGAAGCTGCGCATTTCCTCACCGAGCTTGGTGAAACGGCCTACAACATCCGAGCCGATCATGAACCGATCAGGGTATTTCTCCACCAAGGCCAGCCATTCGGCGCGCGGCTTGCCCTGCTCGTCCAACAGATACGGCGTGAGCATGCTCCACGACAGATCGATGTACAGATTCGGATAAGCCTCAAGCATCCGACTCACCGTGGGCAGGAGAAAATCCAGTTGCGTCTGGTGCCGATGAATTTCCGCGCTGGTGCCGGCGTGCGCCCAGATGAACCTGGTGTGCGGGTGATTACGCAGGGGTTCTTCGACTTCCTTCAGGTACAGCGGATTTTTCTCACGCTTGGAAGTGATGTTGGAATGCAGCATCACTGGCAGATCGTTTTCGGCAGCCAGGTGATAAATCCGCTTCATCGCCTCGTTATTGGCCCGTGGCGTGTCGCCGGCGGTCAACGCCGTCAAGTCATCATGGCGGGTGAACACTTCACCAATGCCCTGCCACAGCCCGGGATACAGATCGAGCATGCGCTGGATGTGCGCGGCGGAGTTCTTGTCATTGGGGTTGAAGCCCGACAGGAACGGATGAAAGTGCTGACGCTGCTCCGGAGTCAGCTTTTGCACGGCATCGGCAACGATCACGTCCGTGGCGCTGTACCAATAGGCATCGGCGTCATCGCCGGCGTAATAGCGCGGACGCTTGGGTTCATCCTCATGCCATTTCTTCGCCACGGGAATCCCGGAAATCATCACGTGATCGATGGAATTGTCCTGCATGGCCGTGAGTAATTTCGCCATGCCGGCGGTTTCCTGGAAAAAATCCACGTAGTGCAGGTGCGCATCGCTGTAGGTGTAATCGCGGGCGCTGGCGCTACCGGCAAATGCCAGCAGGCAGGCAAGACTCAAACGAAACAAGGACACAAGTAATCTCCGGCAGGTAGGCATAGCCTAGACCCTGAGCCGATCACAAGGGTTCATCCTGCAGGAAAGTGGAACGCGCCTCCGTAGGAATGCTCTATAACTGCAAGGTCTTTTTTGATCGCACGACTTTTTCCTACTGCCAGTGAGGTTGCCATGACTGTTACCGTCAATACCGTCTCCGCCGAAGGTTTTCGTCACACCGTACAGATCGATGACCACGAATTATTTGCCGACGTGCCGAAGTCTGCCGGCGGCGAAGGCTCGGCACCCGAGCCACACGACTACTTCGACGCCGCGCTGGGTGCCTGCAAGGCACTGACACTGAAGATGTACGCGAAGAAGAAAGACATCCCGCTGACCGGCGTGGGTGTCGAGGTCAAACGCGACAACAGCGAAGAGCAAAAAGGCAAATACGCCCTGCACGTGACGCTTACCCTCAAGGGCGTCCTCACTGATGCCCAACGTGAAGAGTTACTGCGCGTGGCTGATCGCTGCCCGATCCACAAACTGATGACTACCACCGACGTCAGCATCGAAACCCACGCCCCACAAGGCTTCGACAGCCAGTAATCACCCTCTTGCCAGCGGCGGGTTATGCTTCTGGCATCACCCGCTCAGCCTGGAATGCACCATGGATACGCAACCACTGATCATCCGCCCGCGCGCCGAAGACGTCGAAGGCCAGCCGATCCTGCGCCCGCTGCCGTCAGCCAAATGCCGCAGCATCGGGCCTTTCGTGTTTTTCGACCACATGCTCGAAACGGTTTATCCGACGGGCAAAGGCATGAACATCCGACAGCATCCGCACATTGGTCTGTCGACCCTGACCTACCTGTTCGAAGGACAGATCCAGCACAAGGACAGCCTCGGCTCCGATCAGGTGGTCAGTGCTGGCGATGTCAGCTGGATGACCGCGGGCAGTGCGATTGCCCACGTCGAGCGCACGCCCGAGCCGCTGTGGGAGCAAAGCTTCACGATGCAAGGTTTGCAGATCTGGCTGGCTTCGCCCAAGGATCATGAGCAAGGCCCTGGGCATTACAGCCATCACCCGGCCGCAACCTTGCCGGTCAGCGATAACCTTGGTGTGCAGATCCGGATGATCGCCGGGTCAGGCTTTTGCCTGGAATCGCCGGTGCCGGTGCTTTCTCCTACGCTGTACGCCGAAGTGAAGATGCAGACCGCCACCACTTTGCTGATCCCGACAGAGCACGAAGAACGCGCGATTTATGTGCTGAGTGGCGATGCGCAGTTGAATGGTGAGCCTCTCGAACCCCATGCACTGGCGGTATTGCCGGCCGGGGAAGAGATGAGCCTGTTTGCCGAAAGCGATGTGCACGCAGTAGTGTTTGGCGGCGCTGCGCTGGACGGGCCTCGGCGAATCAACTGGAATTTTGTCGCGAGTGATCCGGCGGCGATCGATGAGGCGCGGCGCAAGTGGGCGGCCGGGGATTGGCCGACGGTGCCGGGGGAAGTCGAGCGGATCGAACTGCCCTGAGTGTTGTGTCGCTAGAGGGTAAGCCTTCGCGAGCAAGCCCGCTCCCACAAGGGGAATTGTGGTGTGTATGAGTTCTGAGTACACATCACAATCCCCCCTGTGGGAGCGGGCTTGCTCGCGAAGAGGCCAGTAAAGGCGCCGAAAAATCAGCCCTTGAACACTTCTTCCAGCAAGTCATGCATCGACTTGAACGCACGCTTGGCAGTCTTCGCGTCGTACATCATCTTGCCTGGCACATTGGCATGCGGATCGGTGAATGAGTGCACCGCACCGCCATAGCTGAGCAACTGCCAATCGACCTTCGCCGCGTTCATTTCATCTTCGAACGCAGGCAATTGCTCCTTCGGCACCAGCGGGTCGGAGGCACCGTGCAGTACCAGCATCGAGCCCTTGATGTTCTTTGCGTCGGCCGGGTTCGGCGAGTCGAGCGTGCCGTGGAACGACACCGCCGCCTTCACCGGCGCACCGGTACGGGCCAGATCCAGCGCACAGCAACCACCAAAGCAGAAACCGAACACCGCAAGCTTCGAGGTATCGACCGCTGCCTCGCCCTGCTTCTGCAACTGCTCGAACGCTGCCTCCATACGCTTGCGCAGCAGTGCGCGGTCGTTCTTCAGCGGCATCATCGCAGCGCCGGCCTCGTCAGCGTTCTGCGGACGTACTGCCTGGCCATACACGTCCGCGATCAACACCACGTAACCCTTGGCCGCGACCGATTTGGCGATTTCTTCCGCCCCGGCACTGACGCCCATCCAGTTCGGCGCCATCAACAGGCCCGGGCGCGCGCCCTTGTGCTCGGCGTCGAATGCCAGACGACCTTCATAGGGCTGGCCATCCAGCTGATAGACCACGGAACGTACAGTAACTTGGCTCATTTCTGACTCCTGATTAGTTGAACACCAGAATGAAAAAACCCGCCGAAGCGGGTTTTTCTACATCGTGATTAGGCTGACAGCTCAACCAGCAGCTTGTTCAGACGGGTCACGTACGCGGCCGGGTCTTTCAAGCTTTCGCCAGCCGCCAGAGCGGCCTGATCGAAGAGGATGTGCGACAGGTCGCCAAAACGCCCTTCGTTCTGCTCGCCGTCGAGTTTCTCGATCAGCGGGTGGCTCGGGTTGAATTCGAAAATCGGCTTCGACTCCGGCACTTTCTGCCCGCTGGCTTCGAGGATCTGGCGCATTTGCAGGCCCAGGTCCTGTTCGCCGATGGCCAGAATGGCTGGCGAATCGGTCAGACGGTGAGAGACGCGAACCTCGGCAACGGAGTCGCCCAGCGCGGTTTTCAGGCGCTCGACCAGACCTTCTTTGGACTTGGCGACTTCTTCTGCAGCTTTCTTGTCCTCTTCCGAGTCCAGGTTGCCCAGATCAAGATCACCGCGTGCCACGTCGACAAAGGTCTTGCCGTCGAATTCGCTGAGGTAGCTCATCAGCCACTCGTCGATACGGTCGGTCAGCAGCAGCACTTCAATGCCTTTCTTGCGGAAGACTTCCAAGTGCGGGCTGTTCTTGACCTGCGCGTAGGTTTCGCCGGTGAGGTAGTAGATCTTGTCCTGACCTTCCTTGGCGCGCGCCAGGTAGTCAGCCAGACCGACAACTTGCTCGCCGTCGTCGCCTTGGGTCGATGCGAAACGCAGCAGACCGGCAATTTTTTCCTTGTTGGCGAAATCTTCGGCCGGGCCTTCTTTCATGACCTGACCGAAGTTTTTCCAGAAGCCCTTGTATTGCTCAGGCTCGTTCTTCGCCAGTTTTTCCAGCATGTCCAGCACGCGCTTGGTCAGCGCCGACTTCATCGAGTCGATGATCGGGTCTTTCTGCAGGATTTCCCGCGACACGTTCAGCGACAGGTCGTTGGAATCGACCACGCCCTTGATGAAGCGCAGGTACAGCGGCAGGAACGACTCGGCCTGATCCATCACGAACACGCGCTGCACGTACAGCTTCAGGCCTTTCGGCGCTTCACGCTGGTACAGATCGAACGGCGCACGGGCCGGCACGTACAGCAGCGAGCTGTACTCGAGCTTGCCTTCGACCTTGTTGTGGCTCCAGGCCAGCGGGTTTTCGAAGTCGTGAGCGATGTGCTTGTAGAACTCCTGGTATTCCTCGTCCTTCACTTCAGTGCGCGGACGGGTCCACAGGGCGCTGGCGCGGTTGACGGTTTCCCATTCAACGGCAGGCTTCTCTTCGCCTTCAGCGGCAGTGACTTCTTTCGGCAGTTCGATCGGCAGCGCGATGTGGTCGGAGTATTTCTTGATGATGTTGCGCAGACGCCAGCCGTCGGCGAACTCGTCTTCAGCGGACTTCAGGTGCAGGACGATACGGGTGCCGCGCTCTGGTTTGTCGATGGTGGCGACTTCGAACTCGCCCTCGCCTTTCGACGACCAGTGCACGCCTTCGCTGGCCGGAGTGCCGGCGCGACGGGAATACACATCAACCTGGTCGGCAACGATGAACGCCGAGTAGAAGCCGACACCGAATTGGCCGATCAGGTGCGAATCTTTCTTCTGATCGCCCGAGAGATTCTTCATGAAATCGGCGGTGCCCGACTTGGCGATGGTCCCCAGATGGGTGATCACATCGTCACGGTTCATGCCGATACCGTTGTCTTCGAGGGTGACGGTCTTGGCGTCCTTGTCGAAGCTCACACGGATTTTCAGTTCAGCGCCACCTTCGAGCAACTCAGGCTTGGCCAGGGCTTCGAAGCGCAGCTTGTCGACAGCGTCAGAGGCGTTCGAGATCAATTCGCGAAGGAAGATTTCCTTGTTGGAATACAGCGAATGGATCATGAGGTGCAGCAGCTGCTTTACCTCGGTCTGGAAGCCCAGGGTTTCCTTTTGAGTTTCCACACTCATGGTCATCAAACTCCAATCAGATGGCAGTGGCCGCGACCTTGAGGGTCGGCGGCGGGTTGTTCACTGAGTTGGGGGCAGCGTTCAGGATTTCAAGGGCTCATCAATTTTGAAATGTGCACGGGCGGTGGCAATCGGTTCGCTCTCGGTGCTTTGCCAGGCCGTGATGGCGACGTTGGCCACGCGCCGGCCCTGGCGACAGACCTGACATTTGGCCCAAGTGTCGCGAAACTGCCCGGCGCGCAGATAATCCAGAGAAAAGTCGATGATCTTCGGCACCCCGGGCGAACCGGTGAAGATCAGCAAATGCAACGCGGCTGCCAGCTCCATGAACCCGGCAATCACCCCGCCATGGATCGCCGGCAATAAAGGGTTACCAATGTTGTCCTTGTTCGCCGGCAGCTTGAACAGCAATTCATCGCCGACCCGGGAACATTCGACGCCGATCAGCCCGGCGTAAGGAATTATCCGCAACAACGGCGCGTAATCGCCCTGAGCGTGAGCCTGCAGCAGTTGTTGCTTCCAGTCATCGCTCATCGATTCTCTCCTTTGACCTTGCCGCCAAATCCCTGGGTGCCTTTCAGGTTTTTGCCCATGCGCATGAAAGTGCCGACGACATGGGCGATCGGCTGATTCGGGTCATCCTGATAAGCAAAGCCACGAGCGAAGATCACATCGGTGGTGACCCGGTAACACTGGGCAAAGCCATAGACGTCCTTGTTCGGCTCGGCGGCGTGCATGTAGTCGATACGCAGGTCCAGGGTCGGGCAGACTTCGAACTCCGCCAGCACGCACAACGTGGACATGCCGCACGCGGTGTCCATCAGCGAGGTAATGGCGCCGCCGTGGATGACCCCGGTCTGTGGATTGCCGACGATTTGCGCGTTGTACGGCAACCTCACCGTCAGCCCTTCGCTGCTGGCGCTGTGTACCGTCAAACCGAGCACCTGACAATGGCGCAGGGCCGAAAGAAATCGTGTCGCGCGCTCAAAAACGGGGTTTTCAGCCATTTGATAATTACTCTCGTTAGAGCCTTTTGCCAGTAGTAGGAAATGCCGCAAAAGTTCCACTAAAAAACAAACTTATATATCTGAACGAAATGAGGAACTTAACCTTTGGGCCAGTGCTCTTAAGGCCAGTAGTTATTTTCCATAAGGAGAAACACCCCATGCGTAAGACTTTAGCTATTGCCTTGATGTTGACCGCTTCCCTCGGTCTCGCTGCCTGCGATAAAAAATCCGAGGACAAAGCTCAAGATGCCAACCAACATGCTGAGCAAGCTCAGCAAGACATGAACAAAGCTCAGGATAAAGTGAACGACGCAGCAAAAGAAAACGCCGAAGCTGCCAAAGCTCAGGCTGAATCGAATCAAGCTGCTCAGGAAGAAGCTGCCAAGAAGCAATAATTGCGACTTGATGCAGAAAAAGAAAACCCGCCAAGTGCGGGTTTTCTTTTGCCTGTGATTTTTTGTCAGTGTTGGTTTAGAGGTTGTTTTAGAGCCATACGGTTCTAAAAGTCGGACTAATCATCAGTAACAAACTGCAGATCAGGCCGACCAGCCACACTAGGCTGCGCAGGGATGGTTTATCCGCCAGGTACAACCACACGTAAAGAATTCGCGCGATCACAAAGATGATTGCCAGGGCATCGATCAACCAGCCTTGGGTTTGCGTGGTGTGCGCCATCAGCACACCCACGGCGAACAGGATGAACGCTTCGATACAGTTCTGGTGTGCCGCCAGCGCCCGCGCGCCGTAACCAGTGAGTTGTGCCTGTTGTTGGCGCGGTAGATGGTTGTTGTAACCACCCTGCTCTTTCATGGCCTTGCCCACCGGCATGCGCGCGATGTAAATCAACAGTGCACTGATAAACACACACCAGAACGGAATACTCATCAAGCAGCCTCTTTATTGGTTTCGGGCAAAGGTGCCTCTGTAGGGGTATAGACCATCACATCCAGCACGTCGGAATGAAACTCGCGGCGGTACAACACGATGACCACCCCGGCACTCATCAACATGAACAGCCACGGGCTGACAAACCACGCCAGCATGCTCATGCCGAAGTAATAAGAACGCAGACCGAAGTTGAACTGGTTCGCCGCCATCGAAATCACCCGCGCCGCCCGCAGTGCGAACGCCTTGCGCTCCTGCTCCGAGACCTGACGCTCACAGATCATCGGCGCGGAACCGACCAGCACGGCAGCAAAGTTGTACTGACGCATGCACCAACTGAACGTGAAAAACGCATAGACGAACACCAGCGCCAGACACAGCAACTTGATCTCCGACATGCCCTGCGATGCCTGCTGCACCATCGGGATATCCGCCAGCAACGACACGGCGCGCTCGGATGCACCGAGCACGGTGAGAATGCCGGCGAGGATGATCAGGGTGCTGGAGGCGAAGAACGAGGCGTTGCGCTCCAGATTGCCGATCACGCTGGCGTCGGCGATACGGTTGTCACGCAGTAGCATGCGGCGCATCCAGTCTTCGCGATACAGGTGCAGCACGCTGGCCAGGCACGCGGTGTCGCGGGCCTTCCACGACGCATAACGGGTGTAGCCGCCCCAGCAGATGACAAACCAGAGCGCGGCCAGCAGGTGGATCAGATTGGCTTGGATGAACGACATTCGTTTTCCTGTGAAGTGTGGATGCATTACCTGTAGGAGTGAGCCTGCTCGCGATTCGGTGACACACCCGGCATTGATCCGACAGGTACGACGCCATCGCGAGCAGGCTCACTCCTACCTAAAATCTGTGCAGTGCTTCGACGTTAGCTCGCGGAAAAAGACACTGCCAGACGCCCATAAAAAATGCCCCGTATCGATTGATACGGGGCATTTCTGTTTAAGCGCTGAAGACCCGTTTGTGGCGGGTCAGACAACGTCAGGCAACGGCTTCGCTGCGCTTGCCCAGCAGGCGATCGCAGACCACGGCGACCACCAGGGTCATCACGCATGGCACCAGCCACGCCAGACCCTGCTCGCTCAGCGGCAGGTGCGACAGCTGCGACGGCATCCAGTCAGCCAGACCGGCGCCCTTGAGCGCGTCGATCGTGCCGAACAGGAACGAAACCAGCATGACCGGGCCGAGGATCCGCCCGTGTTCATGCCAGAAGTCCTTGCAGAAGCTCAGAGCTACCAGAACGATGCATGGCGGGTAGATTGCAGTCAGCACCGGGATCGAGAACGCGATCAGCTTGGTCAGGCCCAGGTTCGACACCAGCAGCGAGAACGCGGCGAGGATGATCACCAGGGTCTTGTAGGACAGCGGCAGCACGCGGCTGAAGTATTCAGCGCAGGCGCAGGTCAGACCGACCGCCGTCACCAGGCACGCCAGCGAGATCAGCACCGCGAGGAAACCGCTGCCCAGCGAACCGAAGGTGTGTTGCACGTAAGCATGCAGCACCGCCGCACCGTTGGTGGCACCGACCGCGACTTCGTGGCTGCCGGAGCCGAGGCGGAACAGGCTGATGTACACCAGCGCCAGACCGACACCGGCGATGAGGCCGGCAATGATCGCGTAACGGGTGATCAGCGCAGGCGACTCGACGCCACGGGAGCGGATCGCGTTGACGATGACGATACCGAACACCAGCGCGCCGAGGGTATCCATGGTCAGGTAACCATTGATGAAGCCCTGGGAGAACGGTGCCGCGACGTATTCAGGTGTGGCCTGACCGATATCACCGGCCGGCAAGGCGAACGCGGCGATGCCGAGTACCGCCAGGGCGATGATCTTCAATGGCGCGAGGAAACGCCCCACGGTATCGAGCAGACGGCCCGGATACAGCGAGATGAAGAACACCAGCAGGAAGTACACCGAGCTGTAGAGGAACAGCGCCAGAGGGCTTTCGCCGGTCAGCGGCGCCAGACCCACTTCGAACGACACGGTCGCGGTCCGCGGGGTGGCGAACAGCGGGCCGACCGCCAGGTAGCATGCCGCGGCGAGCACACCACCGGCGATCTTGCCGATCGGGCTGCTCAGCGCATCCATCGCACCACCGACCTTGGCCAGGGCGACGACGGTGACCACCGGCAGACCGACGGCCGTGATCAGGAAGCCCAGCGCCGCCATCCAGACGTTAGGTCCGGACTGCAGGCCGACGATAGGCGGGAAAATGATGTTGCCGGCCCCGACGAACAGGGCAAATGTCATAAAGCCCAGTGCCAGGATGTCCTGACCTTTCAAAACTTTCATTAAGGAAATACCACACTACTGAATCGGAATTTAGAGGGGGATTTCCCTGTGGGGTTAGGGAAATGCTGTCAGTCCGTATAAGACTGACCCGTTTAGCGCGTTGCATGCCTTGTGGGCGGCAGACGCAAAAATGGCTGCTAGCCTAACGAATTTGTCTGACAAACGCACTGTTTGAGGGCGAACTATCCGATACACGACGTGTCTGTGTCGCGTTTACGCATTTATTTTTCCTAACCACAACCCTGTGGCGAGGGAGCTTGCTCCCGCTGGGTTGCGAAGCAGCCCCAATGCAGACGATTGGGTTCTGGCTGTTAGATGGTTCTACGCCTGCTGCGCAGTCGAGCGGGAGCAAGCTCCCTCGCCACAAAAGCTCGCATATTTCCAGATTGCAGAAACAACAAAGGCCACCCGAAGGTGGCCTTTGTCTGGTGAAGCGTCAGTCAAGCACGAGGCTTACTTGACAGCCCAACCGGTCAGCTCGGCCAGGGCCTTGCCGATATCTGCCAGCGAACGCACGGTTTTTACGCCTGCGTCTTGCAGCGCAGCGAATTTCTCGTCTGCAGTGCCTTTGCCGCCAGAGATGATTGCGCCAGCATGGCCCATGCGCTTGCCCGGAGGAGCAGTCACACCAGCGATGTAGGAAACAACCGGCTTGGTCACGTGTGCCTTGATGTAGGCAGCCGCTTCTTCTTCAGCCGAACCGCCGATCTCGCCGATCATCACGATCGCTTCGGTCTTCGGGTCTTCCTGGAACAGCTTCAGGATGTCGATGAAGTTCGAACCCGGGATCGGGTCACCACCGATGCCGACGCAGGTCGACTGACCGAAACCGGCGTCAGTGGTCTGCTTCACAGCTTCGTAGGTCAGGGTGCCGGAACGCGAAACGATACCGACCTTGCCTGGCAAGTGAATGTGACCTGGCATGATGCCGATCTTGCATTCGCCTGGGGTGATCACGCCTGGGCAGTTAGGGCCGATCAGGGTAACACCCAGCTCGTCGCACTTAACTTTAGCGTCCAGCATGTCCAGGGTAGGAATGCCTTCGGTGATGCAGACGATCAGCTTGATGCCGCCGAACGCTGCTTCCAGGATCGAGTCCTTGCAGAAAGGAGCCGGAACGTAGATCACGCTGGCGGTAGCGCCAGTGGCAGCTACTGCGTCTTTAACGGTGTTGAACACTGGCAGACCCAGGTGCTCGGTGCCGCCTTTGCCCGGAGTTACGCCACCCACCATCTTGGTGCCGTATTCGATGGCTTGCTGGGTGTGGAAACTACCTTGCGAACCGGTAATACCCTGGCAGATAACTTTGGTGTCTTTATTGATCAGGACGCTCATTATTTGCCCTCCGCAGCTTTGACAACTTGTTGAGCAGCGTCGGTCAGGCTGGTAGCAGCGATGATGTTCAAACCGCTTTCTGCCAGTACTTTAGCGCCCAGCTCAGCGTTGTTGCCTTCAAGGCGAACAACAACCGGGATTTTCACGCCGACTTCTTTCACGGCGCCGATGATGCCTTCGGCAATCATGTCGCAGCGAACGATGCCGCCGAAGATGTTGACCAGTACTGCAGCGACGTTGGTGTCGGACAGGATGATCTTGAAGGCTTCGGTCACGCGCTCTTTGGTAGCACCACCACCTACGTCGAGGAAGTTGGCTGGCTTGCCGCCGTGCAGGTTGACGATGTCCATGGTACCCATGGCCAGGCCGGCACCGTTGACCATGCAGCCGATGTTGCCTTCCAGGGCTACGTAGTTCAGTTCGAACTTGGCAGCGTGCGCTTCGCGCGGATCGTCTTGCGACGGATCGTGGAAAGTCTTCAGCTTAGGCTGACGGTACATGGCGTTGGCGTCGATGTTGATCTTGGCGTCCAGGCAGTGCAGATCGCCGTCAGCCTTGATCACCAGCGGGTTCACTTCCAGCAGGGCCAGATCGTGATCCTGGAACAGTTTGGCCAGACCGACGAAGATCTTGGCGAACTGGGCAACTTGCTTGCCTTCCAGACCCAGTTGGAACGCCAGCTCGCGACCCTGGAATGGCTGAGCGCCAACCAGTGGATCGATAGTGGCTTTCAGAATTTTTTCTGGGGTGTCGTGAGCGATTTTCTCGATGTCCACGCCACCTTCGGTGGAAGCCATGAACACGATGCGACGGCTCGAACGATCAACGACAGCGCCCAGGTACAGCTCTTTAGCGATATCAGTGCACGATTCAACCAGGATCTTGGTGACTGGCTGACCATTGGCGTCAGTCTGGTAAGTCACCAGACGCTTGCCCAGCCACTGCTGTGCGAAGGCCTTGGCGTCTTCTTTGTTGCGAACCAGCTTGACGCCGCCCGCTTTACCGCGACCACCGGCGTGGACCTGGGCTTTGACAACCCACTCGCTGCCGCCGATTTTGTCGCAAGCTTCTGCTGCTGCTTCCGGGGTGTCTACTGCGTAACCAGTGGAAACTGGCAGGCCGTATTCAGCGAACAGCTGCTTACCCTGATACTCGTGAAGATTCATGCTTTTTACCGTCTTCGTTAGGTACTGCGCATTCGGCGCTGCGCTCTTGATGAGTGCCGCGCCACCTGTGACTGCTGCTTGCGTAGCCTTTCCGGATACCCGGTGCAGCTACGCAAGACTGCGTCCAGCGGACATTCCGCGGTGAGACTTGCTCGCAAGGCTCACGACGGGCCGCAACCGCCGTGGTTTCTTATTGTGTGTCTTAACGCTTCTTGCGGTTGGCAATGTGGATGGCGCCGCCATTCACAGCCAGAGCAGCTTCGTGCAAGGCTTCAGACAGGGTCGGATGGGAGAAAACCATCATGCCCAAGTCTTCAGCGCTGGTGCCGAATTCCATACCGATCGCGCCCTGCTGAACCAGTTCTGCAGCGCTTGGGCCAATCACGTGCACGCCCAATACGCGGTCAGTCTTGGCATCAGCGATGACCTTGACGAAACCACCGGTATCGTTGGCGGCCATGGCACGGCCGGAAGCGGCGAACGGGAAGGTGCCGACGTTAACTTCAACGCCTTCGGCTTTCAAGGCCTGCTCGGTTTTGCCAACCCACGCGATTTCCGGGTGAGTATAAATAACCGAAGGGATCAGGTCATAGTTCATCTGGGCTTTGTGGCCCTTGATGCGCTCGACAACCATGATGCCCTCTTCCGAGGCCTTGTGCGCCAGCATCATGCCGCGAACCACGTCACCGATGGCGTAAACGCCCGGTACGGTGGTGGCGCAGTGATCGTCAACGTGCACGAAACCGCGCTCGTCCAGGGTCACGCCGCTGTCGGCAGCCAGCAGATCAGTGGTCACCGGACGGCGACCAACGGCTACGATCAGCTTGTCGAAAGTGATGGACTGTTCGCCGTTGGCATCGGTGTAGTTAACCACGACTTCGTCGCCGTTCACTTTCGAACCGGTTACGCGAGCACCCAGCTTGATGTCCAGACCTTGCTTGGTCAGGGTTTTCAGCGCTTCCTTGGAAACAGCGGTGTCCGCTGCCATCAGGAAGGTGTCCAGTGCTTCGAGGACAACCACTTCGGAACCCAGACGCGACCACACCGAACCCAGTTCCAGACCGATCACGCCAGCGCCGATCACGCCCAGACGCTTAGGTACGGACTGGAATTCCAGAGCACCAGTCGAATCGACGATGACTTTCTGATCGACCGGAGCCGGTGGAATGTCGATCGGACGCGAACCTGGGGCCAGGATGACGTTTTCGGCTTCGATGACTTCAACCGAACCGTCCGGCTTGGTGACTTCGACTTTCTTGCCAGCCAGCAGCTTGCCGTGGCCCTGGATCGAGGTAACGCCGTTAGCCTTGAACAGGGTGGCAACGCCGCCAGTCAGGTTCTTGACGATGCCAGCCTTGCGGCCAACCATCGCAGCGACGTCCATTTTGACTTCGCCGGTCGAGATACCGTGAACGTTGAAGCTCTCTTTGGCTTCCTTGTACTTCCAGGAGCTGTCCAGCAGCGCCTTGGACGGAATGCAGCCGACGTTCAGGCAAGTACCGCCGAGGGCCTGTTTGCCTTCAGCGTCGGTGTACTTCTCGATGCAGGCAGTGGTGAGACCCAGCTGCGCGGCCTTGATGGCAGCTACATAGCCGCCAGGGCCGGCACCGATCACTACTACGTCAAATTTCTGCGACATTCAAAAAATCCTCTTTAGCGAAAAGCTTCAAGCCGCGCGCTGCGGGCCGTACCGCCGTTGCCGACGGTACGGCCCGCAGCGCATGGCTGCTTCTATCAGATATCCAGCAACAGACGAGCCGGATCTTCCAGCAGGTTCTTGATGGTCACCAGGAAGGTTACAGCTTCTTTGCCATCGATCAGACGGTGATCGTAGGACAGTGCCAGGTACATCATCGGACGGATCACGACCTGACCGTTGATGGCCATAGGACGCTGGATGATGTTGTGCATGCCCAGAATCGCTGCCTGCGGCGGGTTGACGATCGGAGTCGACATCATCGAACCGAAGGTACCACCGTTGGTGATGGTGAAGGTACCGCCGGTCATCTCTTCCATCGACAGTTTGCCGTCACGGGCTTTCTTGCCGAACGTGGCGATGCCGCCTTCGATTTCAGCCAGGCTCATCAGCTCGGCGTTACGCAGAACCGGAACGACCAGACCACGGTCGCTGGAAACGGCAACACCGATGTCGGCGTAGCCGTGGTAAACGATGTCTGCACCGTCGATCGAAGCGTTGACCGCCGGGAAGCGTTTCAGCGCTTCGGTGGCAGCCTTGACGAAGAACGACATGAAGCCCAGGCGTACGCCGTTGTGGGACTTCTCGAACAGGTCCTTGTACTTCGAACGCAGCGCCATGACTTCGGTCATGTCGACTTCGTTGAAAGTGGTCAGCATTGCCATGTTCGACTGGGCTTCAACCAGACGCTCGGCAACCTTGGCACGCAGACGGGTCATCGGTACGCGCTTCTCAACGCGGTCACCGGCAGCGAATACCGGAGCAGCAGCGGCTGGAGCAGCGGCTTTTGCAGGAGCAGCAGCCGGAGCGGCTTTCTTCGCGGCAACAGCAGCGACCACGTCTTCCTTGGTCACACGACCGCCTTTGCCGGTACCGGCAACGGAAGCGATGTTGATGCCGTTTTCTTCAGCCAGCTTGCGCGCAGCCGGAGCAGCAACAGGATCGTCTTCGCCTTCGGCAGCAGCCGGGGCAGCGGCAGCAGCGGCCGGAGCAGCAGCGGCGGCTGGAGCAGCGGCAGCAGCGCCACCCGCTTCGATGGAGCCCAGGACTTCGTCGGACAGAACGGTGTCGCCTTCGTTCTTGACGATTGCGCCCAGCACGCCGTCGGCGGTCGCCAGCACTTCCAGTACGACTTTGTCGGTTTCGATGTCGACGATCAGGTCGTCACGCTTGACGGCGTCGCCCGGTTTTTTGTGCCAGGTGGCAACGGTGCCATCGGCAACCGATTCCGGGAAAGTGGGGGCTTTGATCTCGATAGCCATTATCTGTGGTTCCTTAAATTCGGTTTCAGGTGCGCGAAGGCGTTAAACGGTAAACGCGTCTTGCAGCAGTTTTTCCTGCTGCTCGGCGTGCATCGATGCGTAACCACATGCTGGGGCAGCAGAAGCCTCGCGGCCCGCGTACTCGAGTACGAGAGACTTGTCGAGGTTACCGATGCTGCGACGCAGGTGATGCTGGCTGCAGTACCAGGCGCCCTGGTTCATCGGCTCTTCCTGACACCAGACGGCATGCTTGACGTTGGTGTAAGGCGCCAGGACTTCTTTCAAGTCGTCCTCAGGGAATGGATACAGCTGCTCGATACGCACGATGGCGATATCGTCACGGCCTTCGGCACGACGTTTTTCCAGCAGGTCGTAGTAGACCTTGCCGCTACACAGAACAACGCGCTCGACCTTTTTCGGGTCCAGGGCATCGATTTCCGGGATCACGGTCTGGAACGAACCTTCAGCCAGATCTTCCAGGGTGGAGACGGCCAGCTTGTGGCGCAGCAGCGACTTCGGCGTCAGCACTACCAGAGGTTTGCGCAGCGGGCGAATCACCTGACGACGCAGCAAGTGGTAGATCTGGGCCGGGGTGGTCGGCATGCACACCTGAATGTTGTGCTCGGCGCACAGCTGCAGGTAACGCTCAAGACGTGCCGAACTGTGCTCAGGACCCTGACCTTCGTAGCCGTGTGGCAACAGCATGGTCAGACCGCAGAGACGGCCCCACTTGTGCTCGCCGCTGGTGATGAACTGGTCGATAACAACCTGTGCACCGTTGGCGAAGTCGCCGAACTGGGCTTCCCAGATCACCAGCGCGTTTGG
This sequence comes from Pseudomonas sp. YL2, assembly GCF_023063025.1. Classification (NCBI taxonomy): domain Bacteria; kingdom Pseudomonadati; phylum Pseudomonadota; class Gammaproteobacteria; order Pseudomonadales; family Pseudomonadaceae; genus Pseudomonas; species Pseudomonas sp. YL2. The sequence goes on from NZ_JAJSLU010000003.1 coordinate 65,475, forward strand.
CGTGGTGGTCGAGTAACCATATTCGAAGGCCAATACCGCTTCTTCCGAGAGGAACGAGTCGTACAGGTCAAAGCGTGGCTGACCGTCGTACAGGTTCTGCAGCGGAATGTAGGTGCCCGCGTCTTTCTGGTTGTGCAGTACAGCGTGACGGTGCGAGAACGTACCGCGGCCGATGTCCTGACCGGTCATGCGGATCGGGTGACCTTCGAACGCCAGGGTCGCGTACGCCATGGTTTCGGCGTAACCCCAGTTGATCGGCAGGCCGCCGGCTTGCATCTTCTGACGGTCTTCGTAGATCTTCGCGACCTGACGCTGAACCACGAAGCCTTCCGGAATTTCCAGCAGCTTGGCGGACAGTTCCTGCAGGGTCTTCAGATCGAAACGGGTGTCGTGACGCGCAGTCCAGGCGTGGCCCAGATACGGACGCCAGTCCACGAACAGCTCTTTGTTCGGCTCTTTGACCAGCGATTTCACTACGTGCAGACCGTTGTCCAGCGCGTTGCGGTACTCGTCGACCTTGGCCTGAACACGTTCAGCGTCCAGTACACCGGCCTGAGTCAGACGATCAGCGTACAGCTCACGGGTGGTGCGCTGCTTGGTGATCTGCTGGTACATCAGCGGCTGGGTGCCGCTTGGCTCGTCGGCCTCGTTGTGGCCGCGACGACGGTAGCAGACCAGGTCGATCACCACGTCACGCTTGAACTGCATGCGGTAATCGATGGCCAACTGGGTCACGAACAGCACGGCTTCCGGATCATCACCATTCACATGGAGGATCGGCGCCTGGATCATCTTCGCAACGTCGGTGGCGTACTCGGTGGAACGCGAGTCCAGCGGGTTGCTGATGGTGAAACCAACCTGGTTGTTGATCACGATGTGCACGGTACCGCCGGTCTTGAAACCGCGGGTCTGCGACATCTGGAAGGTTTCCATGACCACGCCCTGACCTGCGAATGCAGCGTCACCGTGGATGGAGATCGGCAGCACCTTCTCACCGGTCGGGTCGTTACGACGATCCTGACGGGCGCGAACCGAACCTTCTACCACCGGGGAAACGATTTCCAGGTGGGACGGGTTGAACGCCATGGCCAGGTGAACTTCACCGCCAGTGGTCATCACGTTGGACGAGAAGCCCTGGTGGTATTTGACGTCACCGGAACCCAGCTCGACCTTCTTCTTGCCTTCGAACTCGTCGAACAGCTCGCGCGGGTTCTTGCCGAAGGTGTTGACCAGCACGTTCAAACGGCCACGGTGGGCCATGCCGATGACGACTTCCTTGGTGCCGTAGGAACCGGAACGCTGGATCAGCTCATCGAGCATCGGAATCAGGCTTTCGCCGCCTTCCAGACCGAAACGCTTGGTGCCCGGGTATTTGGTGCCCAGGTATTTTTCCAGGCCTTCACCGGCAGTCACGCGCTCAAGCAGGTGGCTCTTGATGTCGGCGGAGTACGTCGGACGACCACGCACGCTTTCCAGACGCTGCTGGAACCACTGGCGCTGCTCGGAATCGGTGATGTGCGTAAATTCAGCGCCGATGGTGCGGCAATATGTCTGCTGCAACGCTTCATGAATTTCGCGTAGGCTCGCTTCCTCTTTGCCGATGAACAGGTCGCCGGCACGGAAGGTCGTATCAAGATCGGCATTGGTCAAGCCGTAATGATTGATCGACAGGTCTGCAGGTGCAGGACGCTGCCACAGCCCCAGCGGGTCAAGCTGGGCTGCCTGGTGGCCACGCATACGGTAGGCCTGGATCAATCGCAGCACTTCAACTTGCTTCTTCTCGTGCTCACTGCTCACGCTCCCGGCGGAAACCGGTTGGGCGCGGCGCTGGTTCTTTGCCAGCAGCACGAAATGATCGCGAATTGTGGAGTGCGAAACATCAGTGGCAGAGCTGCCGTCGGCAGGCAGCTTCTGAAAGTAGGTGCGCCACTCTTCTGGCACAGCGTTAGGGTCGTGCAGGTAGAGCTCATAAAGCTCTTCCACATAGGCAGCGTTTCCACCTGAAAGGTAGGCGCTGTTCCACATGCGCTGCATCACGCTTTCTTGCATGCTTGGTCACCCTCGGTTAGGGGAACACCATCGGCGTCAATACCGAGCAAACTTGCAGAAGTCCGAATGCAGCGACCAAAACAAGCCACTTAGGATCACGCTGATAGTCCGGGTACCAGCCCGGATGCCCCTGCTTGTCTCATTTCTTCAAAATAAGAGCTGCAGCTTGTGGCTACTGCTCTGGTTATAGCCATGACGCGGGTTGAAGCCCGCGCCACAGCCTCTTCGTTACAGCGGTTCTACGGTTACAGCAGCTGAATCACACGCCGCTCGAAAGCAGCATGTTACGGATGTGACCGATGGCCTTAGTCGGGTTCAGGCCTTTCGGACATACGTTGACGCAGTTCATGATGCCCCGGCAGCGGAAGACGCTGAACGGGTCATCGAGCGAAGCCAGACGCTCGGAGGTCTTGGTGTCACGGCTGTCTGCCAGGAAGCGGTACGCTTGCAGCAGGGCAGCCGGGCCCAGGAACTTGTCCGGGTTCCACCAGAAGGACGGGCACGAGGTCGAGCAGCAGGCGCACAGGATGCACTCGTACAGACCGTCGAGCTTTTCACGCTCTTCAGGGGACTGCAGACGCTCGATGGCCGGAGCCGGCGTGTCGTTCTGCAGGTAAGGCTTAACCTTCTCGTATTGCTTGTAGAAGATGCTCATATCGACAACCAGGTCACGGATGACCGGCAAACCTGGCAGCGGACGAACGATCAACTTGTTGCCTTTTACGACAGCGGACAGCGGCGTGATGCACGCCAGGCCGTTCTTGCCGTTGATGTTCATGCCGTCGGAGCCGCAGACGCCTTCACGGCAAGAGCGACGATAGGAGAAACCCTCGTCCTGCTCTTTGATCAGGGCCAGCACGTCCAGCACCATCAGGTCTTTACCACCGGTATCGACCTGGAATTCCTGCATGAACGGCGCAGCGTCCTGATCAGGGTTGTAGCGATAAACACTGACTTGCAACATGGCGGTCACCCTTAATAAGTCCGGACTTTAGGTTCGAAAGTCGGAACAGTCTTCGGCGAGAAGTTTACGGCACGCTTGGCGACGCGTTTCTCACCCGGGAAGTACAGGGTGTGGCACAGCCAGTTTTCGTCGTCACGGTCTTCGAAGTCTTCACGGGCGTGAGCGCCGCGGGACTCCTTACGTACTTCGGCCGCGATGGCGGTAGCTTCAGCCACTTCCAGCAGGTTTTGCAGTTCCAGAGCTTCGATACGCGCGGTGTTGAACGCTTGCGACTTATCGTTGATCTTCACGTTGGCGATGCGCTTGCGCAGATCGGCCAGCTGAGCGATACCCTTCTGCATGTATTCGCCAGTGCGGAATACACCGAAGTAGTTCTGCATGCAGCTTTGCAGCTCGCGACGCAGGGTAGCCACGTCTTCGCCATCGGTACGGCCGTTCAGCGCGTTCAGACGCGACAGGGCAGCTTCGATGTCGGCTTCGGTAGCGTCGTCGTATTCGATGCCGTCGGTCAGCGCCTTTTCCAGGTGCAGGCCGGCAGCGCGGCCGAATACCACCAGGTCGAGCAGCGAGTTGCCGCCCAGACGGTTGGCACCGTGTACCGATACGCAAGCCACTTCACCTACGGCGAACAGACCAGGAATGATCTGATCCACGCCATCGGCGTTCTGGGTGATCGCCTGACCATGAATGTTGGTGGCAACGCCGCCCATCATGTAGTGGCAGGTCGGTACAACCGGAACCGGAGCAACCACCGGGTCAACGTGTGCGAAAGTCTTCGACAGTTCGCAGATACCTGGCAGACGGCTGTGCAGCACTTCCTCGCCCAAGTGGTCGAGTTTGAGCATTACGTGGTCGCCATTCGGACCGCAACCGTTGCCGGCGATGATTTCTTTAACCATCGAGCGGGCAACCACGTCACGACCCGCGAGGTCTTTCGCGTTCGGAGCATAACGCTCCATGAAACGCTCGCCGTGCTTGTTGATCAGGTAACCACCTTCACCACGGCAACCTTCGGTCACCAGTACACCGGCGCCAGCGATGCCGGTCGGGTGGAACTGCCACATTTCGATGTCTTGTACCGGTACGCCAGCACGCAGCGCCATGCCGACGCCGTCACCGGTGTTGATCAGGGCGTTGGTGGTGGAGGCGTAGATACGGCCAGCACCGCCAGTAGCCAGTACAGTGGCCTTGGCGCGAATGTACGAAGTTTCGCCGGTTTCGATGCAGATCGCGATCACACCGACAAACTCGCCTTCCTGGTTTTTTACCAGATCAACAGCGTAGTACTCGTTCAGGAACGTGGTGCCGGCTTTCAGGTTGCCCTGATAAAGGGTGTGCAGCAGTGCGTGACCGGTACGGTCGGACGCTGCGCAGGTACGGGCAGCCTGACCACCTTTACCGTAGTCCTTGGACTGACCACCGAACGGACGCTGGTAGATACGGCCTTGCTCGGTACGCGAGAACGGCAGACCCATGTGGTCCAGCTCGAAAACGGCAGCCGGGCCTTCCTGACACATGTATTCGATAGCGTCCTGGTCACCGATGTAGTCGGAACCCTTGACGGTATCGTACATGTGCCAGCGCCAGTCATCGTTCGGGTCAGCGGACGCGATCGCGCAGGTGATGCCGCCCTGGGCGGATACAGTGTGCGAACGGGTCGGGAAAACCTTGGTGATCACCGCAGTCTTGTGACCGCCCTGCGCCAGCTGCAGCGCAGCGCGCATGCCGGCACCGCCGCCACCAATAATGATGGCGTCGAAAGAAATCGTTGGAATGTTAGCCATGACTCAGATACCCCAGAGAATCTGCACACCCCAGACGAAGTAAGCGAACATCGCAACGCCGCATACTGCCTGGAAAAGGAAACGTATAGCCGTCGCGGACTTGCCGAACGCCATTGGCGTCAGGTAGTCAGTCGCGATGGTCCACATGCCGACCCAGGCGTGAGCGCCGAGAGCAACAAGGGCCAGGAGGCTGAAAATACGCATCCCGTTGTGGGCGAACAGTTCATGCCACTGGGCGTACTCGAGGCCTGGGTGGGCCACGACGTATCCGATCAGAAAAATGAAGTAAGCCGCGAGAACGACCGCCGACACACGTTGCGCCATCCAGTCATAGAGGCCCGAACGCGAGAGGTTCGTGACGTTAGTTACCATATCCAGACTCCTGCCAGAACGATTACCACCACGGAAACGGCGATAACGATTTTCGAGCCCAGCTTGCCGCCTTCCAGCGTCTCACCGATGCCCATGTCCATGATCAAATGGCGCACACCGGCAACCAGGTGATACAGCAGAGCGGACAGGATGCCCCAAATCACTAGCTTGGCTAGCGGACTGGTCAGACACGCTTTCACCTGACCGAAGCCTTCCTCGGAGCTCAGCGACTTGTCCAATGCGTAAAGCATGATGGCAAGGCACACGAAGAGGATGACACCGGAGATACGGTGAAGAATGGACGTGTAAGCAGTGACTGGGAGTTTGATGGTCCTTAGGTCTAGGTTTACAGGTCGTTGGCTTTTCACGGCTTTTTTTTCACACTGAAGAGCCCCTAACAATCAGGGCAAAGTTGTTGGGGAGTGCACTGGTCAGGTAACCACCACCCAGGGATGCGACCCCCAATGAAAGCAAGCCCAAAAGCCCTTGGCGGTCGGTGGCCGAGTATAGACAGTTAGGCTACTAATGACAACGCAATCACCTACCCCAAATAGCTGATTGCACAAGTCGTATAAAAGGCGTAAATGGCAGTCAATTTCGAGGAAAAAGTGCGCTTAAAGCCTTCTGGAGCAAGACTTTAGGCAAATTGACATTCGAATTTATCTCACTATAGTGGTGCGGGCCCTGCGTGGGGGGTCTGTCTGATGGTTCAAGCATAAATAGGAGGCCACATGGCTGACAAAAAAGCGCAGTTGATCATCGAGGGCGCAGCCCCCGTCGAGCTGCCCATTTTAACCGGCACCGTTGGTCCCGATGTAATCGATGTTCGGGGCCTGACGGCCACGGGCCGCTTCACTTTCGACCCGGGCTTCATGTCGACCGCCTCGTGCGAATCGAAGATCACCTATATCGACGGCGACAACGGCATTCTGTTGCACCGCGGCTACCCGATCGAACAGCTGGCTGAAAAGTCGGACTACCTGGAAACCTGCTACCTGCTGCTCAACGGCGAATTGCCGACTGCAGAACAGAAGGCCCAGTTCGTCAGCACCGTGAAAAACCACACCATGGTTCACGAGCAGCTGAAAACCTTCTTCAACGGCTTCCGTCGCGACGCCCACCCGATGGCCGTCATGTGCGGCGTAGTCGGCGCCCTCTCGGCCTTCTACCACGACTCCCTGGACATCAATAACCCGCAGCATCGCGAAATCTCCGCGATCCGTCTGGTTGCCAAGATGCCAACCCTGGCAGCGATGGTTTACAAGTACTCCATGGGCCAACCCATGATGTACCCGCGCAACGACCTGACGTACGCGGAAAACTTCCTGCACATGATGTTCAACACCCCGTGCGAGATCAAACCGATCAGCCCGGTACTCGCCAAGGCCATGGACCGGATCTTCATCCTCCACGCCGACCACGAGCAGAACGCATCGACGTCCACCGTGCGCCTGGCAGGTTCCTCGGGTGCCAACCCGTTCGCCTGTATCGCCGCCGGTATCGCCGCACTGTGGGGCCCTGCCCACGGCGGTGCGAACGAAGCCGTTCTGACCATGCTTGACGAGATTGGCGATGTGTCCAACATCGACAAGTTCATCGCCAAGGCCAAGGACAAGAACGATCCGTTCAAGCTGATGGGCTTCGGTCACCGTGTTTACAAGAACCGCGACCCTCGCGCGACTGTCATGAAGCAGACCTGCGACGAAGTACTGAAGGAACTGGGCATCAACAACGATCCGCAACTCGAACTGGCCATGCGCCTGGAAGAGATCGCGCTGACCGACCCGTACTTCATCGAGCGCTCGCTGTACCCGAACGTCGACTTCTACTCGGGGATCATCCTCAAGGCGATCGGCATTCCTACCAGCATGTTCACCGTGATCTTCGCACTGGCCCGTACTGTGGGCTGGATTTCGCACTGGAAAGAAATGCTCTCCAGCCCGTACAAGATTGGCCGTCCGCGCCAGTTGTACACTGGCTACGAGTCGCGTGATATCACCAAGCTGGAAGACCGCAAATAAGGCTTGTCTTGCGATAACGTCTTGAAGTTGTACCCGGAAACGGCCTCTTATATAGAGGCCGTTTTTGTTTGTCTGGTCGCAGCGGCCTGTGGGCCGACTGGCTTTTGGGCGTTTGTGGGCATATCCGTTGCTTCGGGTGCTGCCGCTGGCGGTTTCGCTCTTACAGCGAGTCACCTTTTCCAAACGCCGAAAAGGTAACCCAAAAGGCTTTGCCCCGGCGTACGGCACTTCGCTGAGGCTCAGTGTTCCCTCGCTACGGTGTCCATCCGGGGGCATCGCCTCCGGTTTGCTTCGCTGCACCTCCTCTCGATGTATGCGGCTCCGCCGCATGGCGCTGCGCGCCTAACCCCCTGATGGACACCTACGCTCGGCCTGCCGAAGGGGCAAAAGATCAAAAGCCAAAGCAAGATCAAAAACCAGATCAAGAGCCCCTCACCCTAGCCCTCTCCCGGAGGGAGAGGGGACTGATCGCGGTGTTTGGGAGAGTTACGCCGACGTGAAACACCCTGTCGAACTCAGGTTCTGAAAGGCTCAAAAATCGGCTCCCTCCCCTCGGGAGAGGGCTGGGCGGGCGGCGTTCCGATGAGGGGTAGATCCAACACAGAACACAAGCCGACCGCATGCTTTTCCACCACTCAACAGGATGAGCGCAAGCTCGGCTGCAGCTTTTGATCTTGATCCACGGGCGACGTCGGAAGGCTGAGTGGAGGGCTTGATCCGGGGGTGGGAGCGCAGCGACCGTTTGGCGCAGCCAAACACAGCGAGAGGAGGTGCAGCGAAGCAAACCGGAGGCGCTGCGCCCGGATCAATCCCGGAGCGAAGGGACCCCGAGCCTTAGCGAGCGGGCCGAACGTAGGAGCAAGCGTTTTTTTGCTTACTTTTTTTAGGCGTTTGTAAAAAAAGTGAGTCGCCGTAAGGGCGAAACCCTAAGCCGCCGTTACCGCAGCAACGGATATGTACCCAATAACCACCAAGGCCCGAGCCCGATAACCGCCCACAAAAAAAATGCCCCGATCTCTCAACCAGGGCATTTCACTCAAACCACGTAATCAGCGCTTAGTGCGAAACCGCCCCACTCGCCCCCAACCCCGTCTGCGAACGCACAAACTGCGGGAAGAACAGCGCCCGCTCGTTTTCGGCCGCCGCCGACTTGTCAGTAATCGAGAAGAACCAGATACCGATGAACGCAATGATCATCGAAAACAACGCCGGGTACTCGTAAGGGAAGATCGCCTTCTCATGATGCAGAATCTGCACCCAGATGGTCGGGCCAAGAATCATCAGCCCCACCGCACTCACCAGCCCCAACCAACCGCCAACCATCGCACCGCGGGTGGTCAGCTTCTTCCAGTACATCGAAAGCAACAGCACCGGGAAGTTGCAGCTCGCCGCGATGGAGAACGCCAGGCCGACCATGAACGCGATGTTCTGGCTCTCGAACAGGATACCCAGACCGATCGCCAGCACGCCCAGGGCGATGGTGGTGATCTTCGACACGCGAATTTCATCCTTGTCGTTGGCCTTGCCCTTCTTGATCACGCTGGCATACAGGTCGTGCGACACCGCCGAAGCACCGGCCAGGGTCAGACCGGCCACCACCGCCAGAATGGTCGCGAACGCCACCGCCGAGATGAAGCCGAGGAAGATACTGCCACCCACCGCGTCAGCCAGGTGCACCGCCGCCATGTTGTTGCCGCCGAGCAGAGCGCCCGCCGCATCCTTGAAGGCCGGGTTGGTGCTGACCAGCAGGATCGCGCCGAAGCCGATGATGAAGGTCAGGATGTAGAAGTAACCAATGAAGCCGGTGGCGTACAGCACACTCTTGCGCGCTTCTTTCGCATCACTCACGGTGAAGAAGCGCATCAGGATGTGTGGCAGGCCGGCAGTACCGAACATCAGGGCCAGACCGAGGGAGAACGCCGAAATCGGATCTTTCACCAAACCGCCCGGGCTCATGATCGCCTCACCTTTCGGGTGAACCTTGATCGCCTCGGAGAACAGCATGTTGAAGTCGAAGTTGACGTGCTTCATCACCATCAGCGCCATGAACGAGGCACCGGACAGCAACAGCACCGCCTTGATGATCTGCACCCAGGTGGTCGCCAGCATGCCGCCGAACAGCACGTACATGCACATCAGGATACCGACCAGAATCACCGCCACGTAGTAGTCGAGACCGAACAGCAGCTGGATCAGCTTGCCGGCACCAACCATTTGCGCGATCAGGTAGAACGCCACCACCACCAGCGAACCGCAGGCAGACAGGGTGCGGATCTGGGTTTGCCCGAGGCGGTAGGACGCCACGTCGGCAAAGGTGTATTTACCCAGGTTACGCAGGCGCTCGGCGATCAGGAACAGAATGATCGGCCAGCCCACCAGGAAGCCGATCGAATAGATCAGGCCGTCGTAGCCGGAGGTGAACACCAGCGCGGAAATCCCCAGGAAGGACGCCGCCGACATGTAGTCACCGGCAATCGCCAGTCCGTTCTGGAACCCGGTGATCTTGCCGCCCGCCGCATAGTAGTCGGCGGCCGACTTGTTGCGCTTGGACGCCCAGTAGGTGATGCACAAGGTGGCGCCGACGAACACCACGAACATGGCGATCGCGGAAACGTTGAGCGGTTGTTTGTGGACTTCGCCGGTCAAGGCGTCAGCGGCCCAGACGGCTGGAGCGAACGCTGCGATGCTCAAAAGAGCCAGTAGACGCCGGATCATTGCTGAGCCTCCTTGAGAATCGCATTGTTCAGGTCGTCAAACTCGCCATTGGCGCGTCGTACGTAGATCGCGGTCAGGATGAAGGCCGAGACAATCAGTCCGACACCGATCGGTATGCCCCAGGTAATCGACGACCCGGGACTGAGTTTCGCCCCGAGCACTTGCGGCCCGTATGCGATCAGCAGGATGAATCCGGAGTACAGCCCGAGCATGATCGCCGAGAGTATCCAGGCGAACTTTTCTCTTTTTCGCACCAGCTCCTTGAAGCGCGGGCTGTTTTGAATCGAGAGGTAAATGCTGTCGTTCATTGTTTTTATCCTCGCAGCACAGATTATTGTTGGAACGTATCCACTGTATGCGGCTGCGGAACGGGTTCCAGACGACCTTAGTATTAGAACGACATGACGTTTTCGCCAATTTTTGGACGGTAATTAGCCGAAAGAGTTGGAAAGAGGCTTTGAAACAGCCGTAAACCCTGCAGGTGAGGGTTGCCCAGAAACAAATGTAGGAGTGAGCCTGCTCGCGATGGCGTTGTATCAGTCGACATTTGTATCAACTGAAAGGACGCTATCGCGAGCAGGCTCACTCCTACAGGGGAGCTGCGTTGAGCGGAGTTATTTGGTCCAGTCAGCCACGCGATCCGGGTGCTTGGCGACCCAATCCTTGGCCGCCGCTTCAGGCTTGGCGCCGTCCTGGATGGCCAGCATGACTTCGCCGATCTCGTCTTTCGACGCCCACTGGAAGTTCTTCAGGAACTTGGCGACTTCCGGAGCCTTGGTCGCGAGCTCTTTGCTGCCGATGCTGTTCACGGTTTCAGCCGCGCCATACACGCCTTTCGGGTCGTCGAGGAAGCGCAGTTTCCACTTGGCGAACATCCAGTGCGGCACCCAACCGGTGACGGCAATCGATTCGTTCTTCTTCTCGGCACGGGTCAGCTCGGCAATCATGCCGGCGCCGGAACTGGCCTTGAGCGTATATTTGTCCAGGCCGTAATCCTTGATCGCCTGATCGGTTTTGAGCATCACGCCTGAACCGGCGTCGATGCCGACGATGCGGTTCTTGAAGGTGTCATCGGTCTTGAGGTCTTCGATCGATTTCGCCTTGACGTACTCCGGCACGATCAGGCCGATTTTCGCGTCCTTGAAGTTCGGGCCGTAATCGACGACCAGATCCTTGTTCTTCGTCCAGTACTCGCCGTGGGTCACCGGCAGCCATGCCGAGAGCATCGCGTCGAGTTTGCCGGTGGCCACGCCCTGCCACATGATCCCGGTGGCGACGGCTTGCAGCTTCACGTCGTAGCCGAGTTTCTGCTTGATCACCTCGGCCGCCACGTGGGTGGTCGCGACGCTGTCGGACCAGCCGTCAACGTAACCGATGTTCAGAGTCTGTTTTTCAGCGCTGGCGAATGTGGAACTCATCGCAAGTACCAGAGCGGCACCTGCGCCTAAAAGTCGTCGCATCTTCATCGTTTACTTCCCCGAAATGCTGCGCCCGACGGATGCCGGGCATCGTCAACGTATTGTTATGGTGCACAGCGCCCCCATCACGCCTGACCGCAAACTCGCTCGAATGCCAGTGGAGTACTGACGCTTTCGATCATCGGCCTGACGCCCGCAGCGACCTGCTCTGTCAGCGACCTCAATACAGCGAGAAACGACATCAGAAGGCCATTAATCGCCTCTGAATAATTGGCGCCAGACAATCCGCCCGAACTTTGCATGTGCAAATCATGCAGGCCACCAACCCGCGGATAAATGCAGGTAACATGCGTCGCTTTGCAGCCACTCGGCCTGATCATGTCCGCGACTTCCCGCTTCCCGTTTGTTCCTTATCTCTTCGCCTGCCTGCTCGGCCTGTTTGCCCTTGGCGGCTTCTGGTACGGCCTCGGCAAACCGGTGATCCTGCCGGACGCCGCGACCCCGACGCACAAGTTGCAATGCGCCTCCTACACGCCATTCGACAAGGACCAGTCGCCGTTCGACGTGCCGTTCAAGCTGCGCCCAGAGCGCATGGACGCCGACCTCGCCCTGCTGGCGACGCGCTTCGAATGCATCCGCACCTACTCGATGACCGGCCTCGAAGCCCTGCCGCAACTGGCGCGCAAGCACGGTCTGAAGTTGATGATCGGCGCCTGGGTCAACAGCAACTCGGCGGACACCGAGAAAGAAGTCGACCTGCTGATTGCTTCGGCCAACGCCAACCCGGATGTGGTCAGCGCGGTGATCGTCGGCAACGAAGCGTTGCTGCGCAAGGAAGTCACCGGCGCGCAACTGGCGAAGCTGATCAACAAGGTCAAAAGCCAGGTCAAGCAACCGGTCACCTATGCCGATGTCTGGGAGTTCTGGCTCAAGCACCCGGAAGTCGCGCCGGCGGTGGATTTCCTGACCATTCACTTGCTGCCGTATTGGGAAGATGATCCGTCGAACATTGACGTCGCTCTGCAACATGTGGCGGATGTACGTCAGGTGTTCGGCAACAAATTCGCGCCCAAGGACGTGATGATCGGCGAAACCGGCTGGCCCAGCGAAGGTCGTCAGCGAGAGACCGCCCTGCCGAGCCGGGTCAATGAGGCGAAGTTCATTCGTGGCTTTGTCGCGATGGCCGAGAAGGAAGGCTGGCATTACAACCTGATCGAAGCGTTCGACCAGCCATGGAAACGTGGCAGCGAAGGTGCAGTTGGCGGTTACTGGGGCCTGTTCGACGCCGATCGTCAGGACAAGGGCGTGCTCGCCGGGCCAGTGACCAACGTGCCGTACTGGAAGGAGTGGCTGGGCGTCGGTGGGCTGATTTTCCTCGGAACGCTGCTACTCGGCGGCCGGGTTCGCACCACGCAATCGGCGTTGGTTCTGCCCCTGCTTGCGGCCGTTGCAGCCTGCTCGATCGGCGCCTGGGGCGATCTGGCGCGAGTGACCACGCGGTTTGCCAGCGAATGGCTGTGGGTCGGCTTGCTGACAGCGTTGAATCTGTTGGTGCTGGCGCATGCCGCGCTGACCTTGAGCAACCGTCAGGGTTGGCGTGAACGGGCGTTCCATCTGCTGGAACGGCGTGCTGGATGGCTGGTTGCCGTGGCCGGTTTTGCGGCGGCGGTGATGATGCTGGAGATGGTGTTCGACGCGCGTTATCGCAGTTTCGCCAGCATGGCGTTCATCCTGCCGGCGCTGGTTTTCGTGTGCCGTCCGGTCAGCGTGCCACGCCGGGAAATCGCCCTGCTGACCTTTATCATCGGCGCCGGCATTGCGCCGCAGCTGTATGAAGAAGGATTGTTGAATCAGCAGGCGTGGGGCTGGGCGCTGGTCAGTGGTTTGATGGTGGCGGCACTTTGGCGCTGCCTGCGGGTTCGCAAAGGCTGATCTCCCGAGGCCAGTCTGGCCCCTTCGCGAGCAAGCCCGCTCCCACATTTAATCGGGTTCCTCCAGTTGGAATGCAATCGAATGTGGGAGCGGGCTTGCTCGCGAAGGCTGACTGTCAGGCGCTGCGGGACGCCCGGACCAACCGCAATCCGCCAATCACCAGCGCAAACACCGCCAACGTCGTGTTGTACAACGCCAGCGCCGGCAGCCCGAACACCAGCGCCAGCACCGCCAGCCACCACCCTGCCCGTCCCGGCAGCACAAAACCGAGCAGCGCTGCGCCCAATGCCGTCCAGCCCAGCACCTTGAAGTGAATCATCAGCCCCAGGTTCGAGCGCACCGTGCATTCCCAACGGCTCGCCTCATCGACACAGATGCCGACCCACTGCCCATCTTCCATGAAGCCATAACGCACGCCATAACTGGCGGCCAGCCACAGCGGCAACAGCACGAGCAACAGAATCACGGGCAAGCGGCGGGACATGAATCACTCCAATCATCGAAATCGGCGGCCAGCTTAATCTGCCCGCACGCATTGGCAAGCACTAACAACTGTTAACTGGTCATCCGCGCCTTGCAAAGTGTATCGTCCAGCTACTATTACTCCGAATTCTGCCTGTTTGGTGCCGAGGCATGGCACTTTGGCGCAAGCCCGGTGGTCATAGCCTGCGAACTTCATTCGGCACCTTCCTTTAAGGGATCCAGTCATGCTCCGTTCCTTGCGCTTCGCCGCGCTGTTCAGCGGCCTTATTCTGAGTGCGTCCGCACTGGCGGTGGATATCGATGCCGCCAGTTATGGCTATCCCCTGACCAACCCGTTCGAGGCGACCATCGCCACCACGCCACCGGACCTGCGCCCGGAATTGCCGTCGAACGACGAGATCAATCAGTCCGACCACAGCATCACCCTGCGCCCGGAACGGGCCTTCATCCTCCCGGACAATTTCTGGGCGGTGAAAAAACTCACCTACCGCATCGCCGAGCAGGACAAACCGGCGCCGCTGATCTTCCTGATCGCCGGCACCGGTGCGCGCTATGACAGCACGCTCAATGAGTACCTGAAGAAGCTCTACTACAAGGCCGGCTACCACGTCGTGCAGTTGTCGTCGCCGACCAGCTTCGACTTCATCAGCGCCGCTTCACGCTTCGCCACCCCGGGCATCACCAAGGAAGACGCCGAAGACATGTACCGGGTGATGCAGGCCGTGCGTGCGCAGCATCCAAAACTGCCGGTCACCGAGTACTACCTCAGCGGCTACAGCCTCGGCGCGCTGGATGCCGCGTTCGTCGCGCATCTGGACGAGACCCGACGCAGCTTCAACTTCAAGAAAGTCCTGCTGCTCAACCCGCCGGTCAACCTCTACACCTCGATCAGCAACCTCGACAAGCTGGTACAGACCGAGGTGAAGGGCATCAACAACAGCACCACCTTCTATGAACTGGTGCTGAACAAGCTGACTCGCTACTTCCAGCAGAAAGGCTACATCGACCTCAATGACGCCCTGCTCTACGACTTCCAACAGTCGAAGCAGCACCTGACCAACGAACAGATGGCGATGCTGATCGGCACTTCGTTCCGTTTCTCGGCGGCCGACATTGCCTTCACCTCCGACCTGATCAACCGTCGCGGCCTGATCACTCCGCCGAAATTCCCGATCACCGAAGGCACCAGCCTCACGCCGTTCCTCAAGCGTGCGCTGCAATGCGACTTCGACTGCTACCTGACCGAACAGGTGATTCCGATGTGGCGCGCGCGCACTGACGGCGGCAGCCTGCTGCAACTGATCGATCAGGTCAGCCTGTACGCACTCAAGGATTACCTGCACGACAGCCCGAAAATCGCCGTCATGCACAATGCTGATGACGTGATCCTCGGCCCGGGCGACCTCGGTTTCCTGCGCAAGACCTTTGGCGATCGCCTGACCGTTTACCCACTGGGCGGCCATTGCGGCAACCTTAACTACCGCGTCAACAGCGACGCCATGCTGGAGTTTTTCCGTGGCTAAATATCTCCTGCTGATTGCAGCGCTCCTCAGTGCAGGCGTGGCCCAGGCCGACAACAGCAAAGCCAACGCGCCGGTGGTGGTCGACAGCGATGGCTTCAAGGAGCCGCTGTCCAAACTCAAGTTCAACCCGGGGCTGGACCAGCGTGAGTTCGAGCGCTCGACGCTCAACGCACTCAACGTCTATGACCCGCTGGAGTCGTGGAACCGCCGCGTCTACCACTTCAACTACCGCTTCGACCAATGGGTGTTCCTGCCGGTGGTCGACGGTTATCGCTACGTGACGCCAAGCTTCCTGCGCACCGGGGTGAGCAACTTCTTCAACAACCTTGGCGACGTGCCGAACCTGGTCAACAGCCTGCTGCAGTTCAAGGGCAAGCGCTCGATGGAAACCACCGCGCGCCTGTTGCTCAACACCACTATCGGCATTGCCGGTCTGTGGGATCCGGCGACCGCCATGGGCCTGCCGCGCCAGAGCGAAGACTTCGGCCAGACCCTGGGCTTCTACGGCGTACCGGGCGGTGCCTACTTCGTGTTACCGATCCTCGGCCCGTCGAACATCCGCGATACTGCCGGCCTGGCCGTGGACTACACCGCCGAATCGGCAATCAACTACCTGAATGTGTCGGAAGTCAGCTCCAACCACCCGGAAATCTGGGCCCTGCGTGCGGTCGACAAGCGCTACCAGACCAACTTCCGCTACGGTCAGATGAACTCGCCGTTCGAGTACGAGAAAGTGCGTTACGTCTACACCGAGTCGCGCAAGTTGCAGATTGCCGAGTAACTTCAGCGGCAACGAAAAAGGGCCATTCGATGCGAGTCGAATGGCCCTTTTTCATGGCACAACCTGGATCAAACGGTGGGAGCGGGCTTGCTCGCGAATGCGGTGAATCAGCCAGCACATTCTTCGACTGACCCACCGCATTCGCGAGCAAGCCC
>NZ_JAJSLU010000003.1:81681-87756 GCF_023063025.1 Pseudomonas sp. YL2
GGGGGGGGGGGGTCCCGGGGGGGAGGGGGCAAATCCCCCCGCCTCTTTCTCCCCCCCCCCCCCCGTTTCCGGAGCAAACCCCTCTCCCACAGGGGTGATGTGTTTATCCTTTGATCGTGCGCCAGATTTTACCGACCACCGAAACCACCGCCAGCACTGCCGCGCCCGCGATGATCCCCGCTACGCCATTGAGCAGCACAGGGACTGCGAACCCGGCGCTGCCAGCCGCCACACCGACACTTTCAATCCAGTGATGCACCACGGGAATGCCGTGGGTGAGGATGCCGCCACCGACGAGGAACATCGCCGCCGTGCCGATCACCGACAGGCCTTTCATCATGTACGGGGCGGCGCGCAGGATCGCGTTGCCGATGCTTTTGGCGGCTGCACCCGATTTCTGGGTCAGCCACAGGCCCAGATCGTCGAGTTTGACGATGCCGGCCACCAGGCCATAAACACCGACGGTCATGACGATGGCGATGCCGGACATGACGATCACTTGCTGGGTCAGCGATGCGTCGGCCACGGTACCAAGGGTAATGGCGATGATTTCCGCCGAGAGGATGAAGTCAGTGCGGATCGCGCCTTTGATCTTGTCCTTCTCGTAAGCCACCAGATCGGTGGTCAGTTCGGCCACCGCCGCGCTCAATTGCGCGTGGTCGGCATCATCTTCGGCCTTGCTGTGCAGGAACTTGTGCGCGAGCTTCTCGAAACCTTCGAAACACAGGTACGCGCCGCCGACCATCAACAGCGGCGTCACCAGCCATGGCACAAACGCACTGATCGCCAGGGCCGAGGGCACCAGGATCAGCTTGTTGAGGAACGAGCCCTTGGCGACCGCCCAGACCACCGGAATTTCCCGCTCGGCGCGCACGCCGGAGACTTGCTGGGCATTGAGCGCCAAGTCATCGCCGAGTACGCCGGCGGTCTTCTTCGCGGCCATTTTGCTCATCAACGCCACATCATCCAGAACGGTGGCAATATCGTCGATCAGCACCAGCAAACTGCTTCCTGCCATGAATCTTGTTTCCTTATGTGAATAATGTCGCGCAGCATACCGCGACTGCGGGCCACACGGGGCATTCTTGAGCCATGCGCGAGGCCGGTGCTACCATGCGCAACCGCCAGAACAGGCAAGGAACCACCGGGTTTATGAGCACAATCCGCGAGCGCAACAAAGAACTGATCCTGCGTGCCGCCAGTGAGGAATTTGCCGACAAGGGCTTCGCTGCGACCAAAACCAGCGACATCGCCGCCAAGGCAGGATTGCCCAAGCCCAACGTCTACTACTACTTCAAATCCAAGGAAAACCTCTACCGCGAGGTCCTGGAAAGCATCATCGTGCCGATCCTGCAGGCCTCGACCCCGTTCAACCCGGACGGCGTACCGAGCGAAGTGCTCAGCGGCTACATCCGCTCGAAGATCCGCATCTCCCGCGACCTGCCCTTCGCCTCCAAGGTGTTCGCCAGCGAAATCATGCACGGCGCCCCGCACCTGAGCGCCGACCTGGTCGAGCAGCTCAACAGCCAGGCCAAGCACAACATCGACTGCATCCAGAGCTGGATCGACCGCGGCCAGATCGCCCCGATCGACCCCAATCACCTGATGTTCAGCATCTGGGCCGCGACCCAGACCTACGCTGATTTCGACTGGCAGATCTCTGCGGTCACCGGCAAGGACAAGCTGGACGAGGCGGATTACGAGGCGGCGGCACAGACGATTATCCGGTTGGTGTTGAAAGGGTGTGAGCCGGATCAGTGAGACCGCGCTGACGCCATCGCGAGCAGGCTCACTCCTACATTTGGAATGCGTTCCACTGTAGGAGTGAGCCTGCTCGCGATCGAGGCAACACGGTTTCGGCTCAAACCCAAATCGCATCCCACAGCGGATAATCCCCAAGCTTCTCCACCAGACCAGCCCGCAAAGGGTTGGCGACGACATACCTTGCCATCTTCACCAAATCCTCCTCCCGCCGCAGTGCCCGGTCATGAAACCCTCTTTGCCAGAGGCTAACATTTCTACCGGTAGCCTGGTTCACCGCTTTGGTACTCAGCGATTTGGTCTTTTGCATCAGTTCGCTCAAAGACCCGCTCTGCAATTCGATTAACCAATGAAAATGATCCGGCATCACCACCCACGCCAGTGAGTTCGCCAAGCCGAGATCTTGTGCACGGCGAAATTGATGAACCACCAATCGACCCAAAGCAAAATCGGCAAAGACCGGTTTGCGATCAAGAGTGTTGGTCGTCAGTAGGTAGATTCGATTGGGCTCGGCATAGCGACCGGCTCGCAATCGATGTGCAGCGGGAAAATCCGGCATTCCTTTGCCTCCCATGATCAGGTCATGAGAAGACTAGTTCTGCGTGCTCAAGTTGATGGGACAGACTCTTGGCTGGATGTTTCTGGGAGAGAGCTATCGCGAGCAGGCTCACTCCTACAGGGGTTTGTGGTGTTCAGACATTTTGTGTCCAACCAAGATCCCTTGTAGGAGTGAGCCTGCTCGCGATAGCGGTTAATCAATCAACGCAGATTCAAGCAGCCACCCCCGCATCCGCCCTCAAATCCAGCGCCTCCACAGCCTTGATCGCCACCTGCTCATCAATATCCGACAGATCGCCGCTAATCCCGATCGCCCCCAGCACATTCCCCGCCTGATCACGAATCAACACCCCGCCCGGGGCCGGGACGACGCTGCCCTGGCCCATGCTGTTGAGTGCGGCGATGAAGGCCGGGCGTTGTTGGGCGTCCAGCGCCAGCAGGCGTGAGCCCTTGCCCAGGGCGATGGCGCCCCAGGCTTTGCCGATGGCGATGTTCGGGCGCAGCAGGCTGGCGCCGTCTTCGCGTTGCAGGGTGATCAGGTGGCCGCCGATATCGAGTACCGCGATGGTCAGCGGAGCGGCGTTGATCCCGCGCCCGGTGCTGATGGCTTCGTTGACCAGGTTGACTGCGACTTTCAAGGTTAAAGCGCTCATGGTGCCGTCCTCATTTTGTTATTGGGAAAGTCGTGGGGCTGCGCTCAAGTGCCGCAGACCGATGCCACAAATAGAACACAATGAATTATTTTTTTGTATACAATAATTCTCGAAAAGCGCCACATGCGACGAAAAGCCACAGCAAAACCGGCTTCCGACAAATGAAACAGACGCTTGAGAAAATGGATTGACCTGCGCCGTCCGCCGTGAATACACTCTGCGCAAAGCCACTTGTATACAATTACAAAACGTAAAGAGGCACAAAACCATGAGCAAAATGAGAGCAATCGAAGCCGCCGTTCTGGTGATGCGCCGTGAAGGGGTTGATACCGCTTTTGGCATTCCGGGTGCTGCGATCAACCCGCTGTACTCCGCCCTGCAGAAAGTCGGTGGCATCGATCACGTCCTCGCTCGCCACGTCGAAGGCGCGTCGCACATGGCCGAGGGTTACACCCGCACCAAGGCCGGCAACATCGGCGTGTGCATCGGCACGTCCGGCCCGGCCGGTACCGACATGGTCACCGGGCTCTACAGCGCCTCGGCCGACTCGATTCCGATCCTCTGCATTACCGGCCAGGCACCCCGCGCCCGTATGCACAAGGAAGACTTTCAGGCAGTCGACATCACCAGCATCGTCAAGCCCGTCACCAAGTGGGCGACCACGGTTCTGGAGCCGGGCCAGGTGCCCTACGCGTTCCAGAAAGCCTTCTACGAAATGCGCTCCGGTCGTCCAGGCCCGGTGCTGATCGACCTGCCGTTCGACGTGCAGATGGCTGAAATCGAATTCGACATCGACGCCTACCAGCCGCTGCCGCTGGCCAAGCCAACTGCGACCCGCGTTCAGGTCGAGAAGGCTTTGGCCCTGCTTGATCAGGCCGAGCGCCCATTGCTGGTGGCCGGTGGCGGCATCATCAACGCCGACGCCAGCGATCTGCTGGTGGAGTTCGCCGAGCTGACCGGCATTCCGGTGATCCCGACCCTGATGGGCTGGGGCACCATTCCTGACGATCACCCGCTGATGGTCGGCATGGTCGGTCTGCAGACGTCGCACCGTTACGGCAACGCCACGCTGCTGAAATCCGACGTGGTGCTGGGTATCGGCAACCGTTGGGCCAACCGTCACACCGGTTCGGTCGACGTCTACACCGAAGGTCGCAAGTTCATTCACGTCGACATCGAAGGCACACAGATAGGCCGTGTGTTCACCCCGGATCTGGGCATCGTTTCCGACGCTGCTGCCGCGCTGACCGTGTTCATCGAAGTCGCCCGTGAATGGCAAGCCGCCGGCAAGCTGAAAAACCGTAGCGCCTGGCTGCAGGATTGCCAGCAACGCAAGGCCAGCCTGCACCGCAAGACCCACTTCGACAACGTGCCGGTCAAGCCGCAGCGCGTATACGAAGAGATGAACCAGGTGTTCGGCAAAGACACCTGCTACGTCAGCACCATTGGTCTGTCGCAGATTGCCGGCGCGCAGTTCCTGCACGTCTACAAGCCGCGTCACTGGATCAACTGCGGTCAGGCCGGCCCGTTGGGCTGGACCATTCCGGCAGCGCTGGGCGTGGTCAAGGCCGATCCGAGCCGGAAAGTCGTGGCCCTGTCGGGGGACTATGACTTCCAGTTCATGATCGAGGAGCTGGCGGTCGGCGCTCAGTTCAAACTGCCTTACATCCACGTCGTGGTGAACAACTCGTACCTGGGGCTGATCCGTCAGGCCCAGCGCGGGTTCGAAATGGACTACTGCGTGCAGCTGTCCTTCGATAACCTGAACGCGCCGGAACTCAACGGTTACGGTGTCGACCACATCGCAGTCGCCGAAGGCCTCGGCTGTAAAGCCCTGCGGGTGTTCGAACCGTCGGAAATCGCCCCTGCCCTGCGCAAGGCCGAACAGATGATCGAAGAGTTCAAGGTACCGGTGATTGTCGAGATCATCCTGGAGCGTGTGACCAACATCTCCATGGGGACCGAGATCAACGCCGTCAACGAATTCGAAGACCTGGCACTGGTCGGCAACGACGCGCCAACGGCGATTTCGTTGCTCGACTAACTGCTGACTGCTCTCCCTGTGGGAGCGGGCCATGTGGCGAGGGAGCTTGCTCCCGCTCGGCTGCGAAGCAGTCGTAAAGCTTTTGGGGACGCTTCGCGCCCCAGCGGGAGCAAGCTCCCTCGCCACACAAGCCCGCTCCCACAAAGGAGAACCTCACAAGATTTACGGGAGACCACCATGCCGCGTTTCGCTGCCAACCTGTCCATGCTGTTCACCGAACAGGATTTCCTTGCCCGTTTCGACGCCGCCGCCAAGGCCGGTTTCAGTGGTGTGGAATACCTGTTCCCGTACGACTTCAGCTCTGCGGAAATCAAGGCCAGGCTCGATGCCAACGGTCTGACCCAAGTGCTGTTCAACCTGCCGGCCGGTGACTGGGCCAAGGGCGAGCGCGGTATCGCGTGTCTGCCGGATCGGGTTGAAGAGTTCCGCGCCGGGGTCGATCTGGCGATCGCTTACGCACAAGTACTGGGCAACACTCAGGTCAACTGCCTGGCCGGTATCCGTCCGCAAGGCATTGATGACGCAACCGTCGAGAAGACCCTCGTCGCCAACCTCAAGTACGCGGCCGACAAGCTGCAGGCGGCGGGCATCAAACTGGTGATGGAAGCGATCAACACCCGCGACATCCCGGGCTTCTACCTGAACAACACGGCGCAAGCCCTGTCGATTCGCGAGCAGGTCGGCAGTGCCAATCTGTTCCTGCAATACGACATCTATCACATGCAAATCATGGAAGGCGATCTGGCCCGCACCCTGCAATCGCACCTGGCCGAGATCAACCATGTGCAGCTCGCGGACAACCCGGGGCGCAACGAACCGGGCACCGGTGAGATCAATTACCGCTTCCTGTTCGAACACCTGGATCGCATTGGTTATCAAGGTTGGGTGGGCTGTGAATACAAGCCGCTGACCACCACTGAAGCAGGCCTCGGCTGGCTGAAAACCCACAACGCAATTTAAGAACACTGCAAAAAAACCTGTGGGAGCGGGCTTGCTCGCGAATGCGGTGGTTCAGTCAACACGGATATTGAATGTTCCACCGCATTCGCGAGCAAGCCC